>DATHTS010000251.1:0-3494 GCA_035462935.1 Pyrinomonadaceae bacterium | reverse complement strand
AATATAAAGCGATGTTTTCAAGGTATTCGGGATTTTGAGCGGCTGATTCGAGACAAACTTTCGCCATCCGGTAAAGTCTCTCGTTCGGTTCGTGAGGCGGCGCAAATTCGTTAAGGAGTTCAGCTAAATATGCGAATTTTTGTAAAAACAAGGGGTCGCTGGCAAATTCAAAAAAGGTTTTTGTAAGCTCGATATTTCTGATCGAAACCAATTCCCTTTCCTCTTTTTGAAAATAACTAAGCTGAACGAATGAAAACGGTTCGAGACCGCTGCCAAAACGGCTTTTCAGACGCTTCGCGCCGCGCGCCACACCGCGCACCAAACCCTGCGTTTGAGTGAGAAAAACAACGATTTTATCGGCTTCCGCCAGACTATAACTTTTTAAAACCAGCGCTTCGGTTTCTACTAATCCCATTTTTTAATTCCAAGGTATAAAATAAAGAATCCAGGCTAAAACCAAACTGATTCCGACAAACTGCCCGAAAACTTTTAACCCGTAAAAAATCCTTTCTTTAACAGTCCCGGAAGACATCACCGCAAATGCGACGGCGACAAATACTGCAAACCCGATTAAATATAAAAAAAGTATCATCTTTTTCTTTCCATCTGAATATCAACCGCATCCATAACCGCCAGAAAATTAAGCAAACCGGCAACTTCCAGAAAACGCCCGCCATATTCAAAGGTCGCCCAAGCCGCTGCATTGACCGGCGGATTAGCAGCCATTATTAAGCTTATTAACGCGCCTAAACCGTTTCCTAAACGCGCAAAAACATTCAAGAGATATAAAAGCGCGCCGTCCTTAAATTCAAATCCCGGATAATATGCTCCGCCGCTAATTATGGCGATTATAAACATAATCCAGATTACCGCGCCGATTATCAGCCCTCTTTGCCATCTGCCGAGAAGAAGATATCCCGAACCCGGAAGAAACCAGCTTGCCAAACCTACAATAAATGCATTATCCATCTTTTATTTTCTTTAAGTAATTTATTAACAGTCGGCATCCCGACGGATAAATTTCAACTTTATAAATAATAACAAAAACCTTTGAGTAATCTAATCTTACACTTTCCTAGAAATAACTTTAGGAATTTTAATAAAGAAGGTATTTGCTTCTTAATTGACAAAATTCCTCAACATCCTTTTCCCAAGACTTTTTGATTTCTTCAACCGGAGTTCCCTGCTCAATTTGCTCACGTAATTTCGTCGTTCCGGCGATGACATCAAAAGGATTCCGGTCAAAAACATATTCGTAAGGCGTATTTTTCCATTTAAAATCATTCGGATACATTTCAAATAATACCTTAACCATCGCAATTCCGGTAATAACCGGCTCAAAGACTTCTCTATCCGAAACATGGAGAAAAACTCCGCCGCACACTTCGCCCGAATGTTTTTGAAAAGTCGGTAAGAAGCTTATCGGACGAAAGATAACTCCTCCAAGTTCAAGCGATTTCAAAGCATCGGCGAAATCATTTGCATCAACAAAAGGCGCGCCGACAATTTCAAACGGGCGTGTCGTTCCGCGCCCTTCGGAGATTTGAGTTCCTTCAAAATAAACAGTTCCGGGAAAAACAACAGTAGTGTCAACTGCCGGTATATTAGGCGAAGGCATAGCCCAGGGAGCATCGGTTTCATCAAAATATAAATCCCTCGACCACCCTTCCATTTCAACAACTTGCAGGTCGCAATTTAAACCGGATTCTCGGTTAAAAAGCAAAGCCAATTCACCTGTCGTCATTCCGTGCCTCATCGGTATCGGGAATTGCCCGACAAAGGATTCATGCCCTTTTTCCAAAACGCTTCCTTCCACCGCAATTCCGCCAATCGGATTCGGGCGATCCAAAACAACCATTTCCTTCCCGAATTTGGCGCAAGCCCGCATCGCGTTTGCCATCGTGTAAATAAATGTATATACCCGGCAGCCGACATCCTGAAGGTCAAATACCAAAGCGTCCAGATTTTGCAGCATCTCTTCAGTCGGTTCACGCGTTTCGCTGTAAAGTGAATAAACCGGCAATTTGGTTGAAGCATCCGTAGAATGCGAGGTTTCGATCATATTATCCTGCACATCTCCTCGGATTCCGTGCTGCGGTCCAAATAACGCATTGAGATTTATATCTGAATTTTCAAAAAACAAATCAGCCGCGTGTTGATAATGGTGATTTACCGAAGCTTGATTGCAGATAAGTCCGACCCGCAACCCTTTTAGAACTTCCGCAGCCTCATCTAAAACCTTTTCTAACCCTAGCTTAACCTGCTGTTGTTGATGTTTCTTCCCAAGTTTTTCCTTTGTTGCTTTCTGCATAATTCCGACATTCTTTAACAAATACTTTAAATATATTTTCTGAAAAACTATCCGTTTTCCAAGATAATTCAGGATGCCATTGAACTCCGATTACAAATCTATCATTTCTCGTATCTTCGATGCACTCAATAACCGAATCTTTTGCCCAAGCCGTTGCTCTCAAATTCTTTCCGACACTTTTTATTGATTGATGATGATGAGAATTTACTCTTAAATTATTATTTACATCTTTCGTCGTTATCAGACCCATAATTTTGCTTTCCTTTTCAAATATAAGACTATGTGAATTTCGCTCCAGAGGCTTTCCCTGTTCGTGCCGGATAAAATTTTCGACCTGCGTCTCAATATCCTGAATCAAAGTTCCCCCGCGGTGGACATTTAGAGCCTGCGCGCCGAAGCAGATTGCTAAAACAGGAATCTTCAATTTTTCCGCGTAATCCAAAACCATTAAATCGGTTTGATCTTTTTCGGGGATTACTTTTTTTAATTTCGCATGCGGTTCCTCTCCGAAATAAAAAGGGTCAATGTCCGTATCGCTGCCCGGCAATAAAATTCCGTCTAAATTTTTCAATGCTTCGGAAATATATTTTTCAACGGGAATTAAACCGATATGAAACGGGATTGCTCCGAAATGCTGTAAGGCTTCGCAATAATCACGCCCCAAATAAAACCGTCTGGTTTCCAATTCAAGACGCATCGTTAAACCGATTTTTGGGCTGTATTCCATAAACCTTTCAATGTTCAAATAAAAGAGCCGTGTCTGTCAATTTGAGCATTTCAAATTTAAGTCTTATCATAAAATTTTTGATATATGACGCAATTAAACAATTTTTCAAAGATACGCTCCACAACCGTCTTACTGGTGCAAAAAGACGGGAAAACGGCAATGGCTGGCGACGGGCAGGTTACTTTGGGCGAAACGGTCATAAAAGGCAATGCCAGAAAAGTTCGGCGCATTTATAACGGGAAAGTTTTAGCCGGTTTTGCCGGAGCGACTGCCGATGCTTTTTCGCTTTTAAGCCGTTTTGAAACCAAATTGGAACAATTTCAAGGGCAGCTTGAACGAGCCGCCGTGGAGTTAAGCAAAGATTGGCGGACGGATAAATACCTTAGGCATTTGGAATCGCTTTTGATTGTTGCCGATGGAAAGGACGCTTTTTTAATTTCCGGCAATGGAGATGTC
>DATHTS010000250.1:0-2016 GCA_035462935.1 Pyrinomonadaceae bacterium | reverse complement strand
TTCCTTCGGTTCCCACTTCACGCGCCACACGAGTTACCTCAGATGCGAATGATGAAAGCTGGTCAACCATTGTGTTGATGGTGTTTTTTAATTCTAAAATTTCACCTTTTACGTCAACGGTGATTTTCTTTGAAAGGTCGCCGTTCGCCACAGCGGTCGTAACTTCGGCGATGTTTCGCACCTGACCCGTCAGGTTATTCGCCATCAGGTTTACGTTGTCGGTCAAATCTTTCCAAGTTCCCGATACGCCTTTTACCTGCGCCTGACCGCCGAGTTTTCCTTCGGTTCCTACTTCGCGTGCGACGCGCGTTACCTCAGACGCGAAAGCGCCGAGCTGCGCGACCATCGTGTTTACCGTTTTACCGGTTCGCAGGAATTCGCCTTTGAGCGGTCGCCCGTCAATTTCCAGATTGAAGTTTTGCGACAAATCGCCTTCCGCCACAGCGCCGATAACGCGGGCGACTTCCGTTGTCGGCTGGGCGAGGTCGGTAATCAAGGTATTGACCGAACTGATACACGAACCCCAGCCGCCGGTTGCCTGACTTAATGTTGCGCGCTGTGTGATTTTTCCCTCTTTACCGACGACTTCGCTGATGCGTCCCAACTCGGATGTGAGCATCTCGTTTTTCTCGATAATCTCGTTGATGGCGTCGCAAATTTTTCCGGTAATACCGGTTTGGTCAGTCGGCATACGGCTTGTGAAATCACCTTTTTTAACTGCCGTTAGCACGCTTAAAAGAAGTTTCGGGTCGAGATAATCGGTCTTGCCATGACCGTTTTCTTTGACCCGCTCGTTAGTCTTACGACCATTTGTTTTTGTTTTATTGTTAGTAGATCTTCTTGTTGTTGTCGCACTACTCATTTGTTTTACACCCTTTTTCGAACAAAATAAGAACTGATGGAATTATGTTTTTTTGTCTTTCGGAAACAGGTAAATCCCCTGCAAAACGAACAACTCCCGACTTAGTATAAAGCCGAATCAAATCTATTTCTAGTTAAATTTTCGCCGCTGAGATTTATAAGCTATTTTTCCTCTTATAGAACTTTACTACTTTAGATATTTCCAAACAAAAGTGACGTTTTTTAGAAAATACCTTAAACTAAGCTAATAATGGCAGATGACTTGATACCCGATGATGTGAGGCAATTCATTGTTGATAAAATTGATTCCGTCGCCGAGTTGGAAGGACTGTTGCTTCTTCGCAGGAATTCGGAAACCGAGTGGAACATCGAGGAATTAGCGCAAGGGCTTTACATAAGCCCGAAGCAAACCGAAGATGTTCTGGCGCACCTTTATTTGCTGGGTCTTTTGGAAATTAGAGCAGGAGAACCGCCTACATACCGTTATCAACCCAACTCGCCGGAATCGGCAGAAATGGTTGAGCGAGTTGCCGAAATTTACTCAAAATATCTAATACCGGTTACGAATTTAATCCACTCAAAACCAAAGACAAAGGTTCAAAAATTTGCCGATGCCTTCAAGTTTAGAAAGAAGGAGGATAAGTAAGTATGGTCGGACTGATTTATTTGCTCTGCGCGCTGACAGCTTTGCTTTGCTCGTGGCTGCTATTTAAAGCCTACCGGAGAAACGGGTATAAACTGCTGCTCTGGGGCGCTCTGTGCTTTGCGGGTTTGACGCTTAACAACTCTCTTTTGATTGTTGATAAGTTTCTGGTCCCCTACATTGACTTATCTACGTGGCGTTTATTATTGACATTCGCCGCGACGGCGGTGTTTTTATACGGGCTGATATGGGATTCGGAATGAGGTAAAGATTATGAATCAATTATTGCTGGGCGCGATAGCGATGGCGAATTTGACGATAGGATTATTTTTCCTGCGTTTCTGGAGAAAAACGCGAGACCGTTTCTTTCTTTTTTTCGCCGTAGCTTTTACTTTAGAGGGAATAAACCGAGGTTTGCTCGGATTGAGTTACAATTCAAATGAGAATGAGCCGATTTTCTATCTGGTCAGACTTCTTTCATTTGTCCTAATACTAATCGCAATCGTGGATAA
>DATHTS010000249.1:0-2668 GCA_035462935.1 Pyrinomonadaceae bacterium | reverse complement strand
TAAGAAAGCTGCAAGCCAGCGAAATAATAAAAACTACCGGAAGGCTAATCAACAAGGCTTTTTCCCAAGAGACGAGTTGAAAAAGCCCGATTATTAAAAAGCCGTGAAACAGCGAGAGCAGACCGATTGTGAGAAAGCCCGGCTGTTTTATGCCGCCGCCGTCCAGTTCGGTTTCTATGACGTTGGCGGTTATTTCCACGCCGGACATTCTTCCCAGAGGCGTTTCATGGACATCGTCGTTCAAATACGTTCCGCCGATCAGGACGATTTTGTTTTTAATTAAATTATTATTTTGCCAGTCTTTACTTTTGGAAAGATTGATAATTTGTGAAGCGGGAATTTTGATGCGCCCACGGTTTTTGGCTTCCTTCCATTGATTTTTTCGATTTACACTTTCAGCGGATTTATCGGCGGCATTCTCATTTGAGCTTTCGACGGATTCAACATTGTGTCCCCTCGAATACTTGATAAATAAAGGGGATGTTTCCTCTTCTCGTTTTTTTATTTCCTTCATATCAGGAAAATCAATTCCCAAGCATCTTGAAGCGGCTTCACGATAAACTGCCCAAGCGAATGAGGGTTTTTTTCCTACCGTGTTTTCTTGAGTTTCGATCATTCGCGTGTAACGGCGGGTAACGCCGCTCTCATCGTCAATCAAAAGCGGGATTCCCGAATTACTGTTATATTTGTCCTGTCCGCCCAAAACGTTGAGCGGGATTGGTTTTTCATTGATACTCTGCGGAATTTCCTTGATTTCACGCGCCCAAACAACCGGCGACCACTTATCTTCCTGAACCGCGAAGGTTTCCGCCCCGAATTCAGCGAAATGCGTGTCAATATCAACGCCGATGACACACGGCTTGCCTTTCGATACGGCGGTAATCAGTTCGTGCAGTTTCGGCGGATTGAGTGGTCGCGTTTGTCCTTCAAAAAAGCCGTCAAAGTCTTTCTGGGTTATTTCGACAATCACGACATCGCTTTCTTTGTCAGGATGTTCGAGCCGCATCCGTACGTCGAGAAAAGAAACTCCTAATTTGTCGTATTCGGCGCGGTTGAGATAAAACACGAACAACAAACCCAGAATCATCAACGGCAAAACTTTAAGGACGCGCCGAGCGAGCGAAGTTTTTTCCCTTTGGCTTTGTTTCCTCGCTTTTATTTTTTTTGTCAGCGCTTTTAGGCGTTTTCTTTTCCCGCTCATTATTTTTTGAATTTAAAGTTAATCTTTCTGTGAAAAATCGCAGAGCTTTTTACTTATTTCATTTTTGCCGCGCCAAATTATCGAGATACGCGCGTATAAACAATCCTGCGGTTTCGGGTTTTATTCCGTCATTCAAATTTTTGTTTAATTTCTTTACCTGTTCAAATGACTCGACGGATTTTTCGTAATCCTTCGCCGGGGTAATCAAAATCCACGCCGAATCCGTCGGCTCAAAGGAATTTTCCATTCGACGCAGCAGATTAAATTCATAAAGTCCGGGCTGTAAATCTTTAACGGAAATAATCATCTTACCGTTTCCCAGCTTTAACTCTATCGGTTTAGACCATTCACCGAATTCTTTCGCGCCTTTCAGCGGGATTTTTCGCCATTGTAAATATTTTTCTCCTTGCGAAGATAAAAGAGGGCTTAAATCCATTTGGTCATTTTCCAATTTAACAATGCCGTCGCTAATCTCGCCGCCCCGGCTGCGGTGAGCTGAGTAACGTTCGGACGATTCGCTCCAAATCAAACTCATAATTGTTGATAGGATCGCGCTAAGATATGAAGTTTTAACCGGCGCGGCGGGCAGCTTAAAAGAACAATCCTTAGCGCATTTTTCATCCATACGAATTTCGCCGTTTAGATCAGCGATTTTTATTCTGTCAAAGCGGTTCGGAGATTTTATGCCGATTACGCCCGAAGCAGGGAGTTTTTGACCCTGCCGCAAAGGAATCGTATTGTTCAAATACCAATCGCCGCGAATTTCCAAGACATATCCAATGCTGATCTGGGCTTTGACCGAATTTGGTAAAACCGAAATTGAAAGGAAGGCTGTAAAAAATATGAAAAGGATTTGTTTCATATCCCCGCAAGAAAAGAATGAGTAAAACACTCGATAGACAAAATTATTTAACGAAAAAAATTTACCTTTTCGTCAACTCGCTGTTAAAATTTACGGCATTCAAACGTTAGAAATATTTTTACATTCTACTTATTTTAGATAAAAATGTCCTGAATTTTTCTGAATTTTTCTGAATCGTCCGGAGAATCTCAAAATGAACATTTTTTATGAGTTCGAATCCTTCCGAATAGAAAGTGAAAAACGGCTTTTATGGCGGGATGGGAAAATTGTTCCGATAAAATCAAAAACCTTTGATACATTGATGGTTTTGATAGAGCATCAGAATCAAATCATTACTAAAGACGATTTGATTAGTGAAATCTGGAACGGCAGAGCGGTCTCTGACGATAGTTTGACGCAGCAGATTTCACGGCTTCGAAAAATCCTCGATGATAAACTTCAAAATCATCAGTTTATTGTTACAATTCCCGGCACGGGTTATAAATTTGTCGCCCATGTTTATGAAGTTGATTCAAGGATTAGGCAGAATCAAAATTCGGTTGAAAAAAAGCAGAAGTAGTTTCCGAAAGCAAAAACCAAATCAGCCGACTAAATTTTGTTTATGA
>DATHTS010000248.1:0-8969 GCA_035462935.1 Pyrinomonadaceae bacterium | reverse complement strand
AAACAACCTTTGATTTTCCTTTTTGCACAGCGTTTAGCGCCGTTTCGACAACTTCTTCCGGCGTTTGCATTCCCTTTTTGAACATTGTTTCGCGCACGTCCGGTTTGATTTCCGCTGCGTTAAAAAAGTTAGTCTCGGTCGGACCGGGGCAAAGCGCCGTAATTTTGATGCCGTAAGGGCGATTTTCTTCGGCAATCGCTTCAGTAAATGAAGTTACAAAGGCTTTTGTCGCGGCATACGTCGCCATAAACGGAACGGGTTGGAAACTCGCGGTCGAGGAAACGTTGATAATCGTTCCGCGCCGACGCTCGCGCATTTGAGGCAGATAGCGATGCGTCAGAGCAACGAGAGCCAAAATATTCAGACTAATCATTTCCAATTCGTTTTCGAGTTCGAGCCGCGCAAAATCGCCCATCGAACCGTAACCGGCGTTGTTTATCAGCCATTCGACTTCGAGATTATGCTTTTCAGTTTCCTTGAAAAGTCGCGCGTCAGCTTCAAAATCAATCAAATCCATAGCGACGTAATGCGCCATAATCTTGTGTTCGAGCATCAATTCATCGCAAAGCGCGGCGAGTTTGTCTTCCGAACGCGCTACAAGCACGAGATTATGCTTTTCCCTTGCAAGTCGCCGCGCAAAAGTTTCACCGATGCCGCCTGATGCGCCTGTGATAAGTGTGACTTTCATATTTCCGCTTCCGTCAAGATTTTTTCGCCTTTCGTCGCGTAAACAAACGAGCCGATTGCCGCCGCGAGGATTAAAACCGTTCCCGTAAAGCGTAACATTTTAGCGATTAACTTTGTAGAGCCGAGCAGATTTGTTTCGGTCAAAAGATAATTCCAATCGTGAAAACCGCCTTCGCTTCCCGTCAAACCGCTCAAAAGCGGTAATTGCATCACAACCGCGTCGTTGGCGTAAACATAAACGTCTAAAATGCTCAGTCCAACCCAGAAAAGGACAATCGAAGCCGAGAAAGGTTTGCGGTGATAAATAAAGTAGCCGAAAAAGACCACCGGCACGATAATTTGAAAAAGCGAGCCGCCGGCGATACCCATAAATTCACCGAAAATGCGAAAGAAAACGTGTCCCGCCTCGTGAATCGGCAAATAAATAAGGTGCATAAAAAAAGCATTTTCAGGGTTGTAGGCGCACCAGAAAAAGTAAATTGTAAGGAAAGCGGCAATTATTGTTTTCGGAGTGTCTCTTTCCACAAAAATTATCTTAACGGAAAAAGCGGATTATTCATATATTTTTAATGACTAAGAGATTTATTTTAAGAAAAAAAACGCGCGGGTAAAAAGAAATTTCTTTTTACCCGCGCGTTTTTTTCTTGTCTAAACGAGCCTTGTTCTCGCATCGCCTTCTTCTTCAATCGGCGGGCGCTCTACCGAAGACGGCGGGTCTTTAACCGGCGCGCCGGTTGGACCGTCCGGCGGGACCGGAATATTCGGGTTTTCAATGTCTAAATTTTCCGATTCGCTGTGGCTGTCGAAATCGCCCTCAATATCGCGCGAACTGTCATCCGGCGGCGGTATGTTTTGAATGTCTTGCATAGTTAAATAATCTCCTTTCAAAATTTAATAAAACTAAACGAGCAAAAATTATGCCCTTTGAAATTACGCGAAAAATGCTTGAATTTTCCCGAAAGTGATAGATTAGAATACACCGAAACTGTATCAAATTAAACCGATTTTTATAAAAATTCATTCGCAGATCATTTTTAGCCTTTATTTATCGGCAATCCGCGATTCGGCACGATGCTTGCAATTTATATTCAGTTCTATTTAAAAAAGGAGGGGAAATTATGCCGAGAGGAGATAAGGACAAATATACCGACAAGCAAAAACGCCAAGCCGAGCATATTGAAGAAGGTTATAAGGAAAAAGGCGTTTCCGAAGATAAAGCCGAAAAACGCGCTTGGGCGACCGTTAATAAACAAGACGGCGGCGGAAACAAAAAAGGCGGTTCGGGATACGGCAAAGATTGAGGATTTAAATATTCCCACGAAAAAAGGAGGTTTGTAAATTATGAAAGGTATTTTAGCAATTTTAAGCGGCATCGGGGTCGGAGCGGCTTTGATGTATTTGTTTGACCCGCAAGATGGAAATCGCAGGCGGGCGCTGATACGCGATAAAGCAACAGCTTTATCTAACGACACGCAGGAAGCGATTAGCGGTAAAGCGCAGGATTTAAGCAATCGCGCTAAAGGATTAATACACGAAGCGAAGTCAACATTTTCAAATGAAAATCAGGATGTCAGCGAACAGGCAATGTAAAAATATTTAGAGGAAAAACGGCGCGGTTGATGTAAAAAAATCGCCGCCGTTTTTCATTTCAAAAAAACTATGATTCAAAAAGGATTATTAAAAAAACTAGCCGAAGTTGAAGCGAGCGGTTTACCGTTTATCTCGGTTTATCTTAACGCGCAGCCCGACGAACATGGGAAGGATAATTTTGACGCTTTTCTCAGGAAGCAATTGAGCGAGCAAGCAGATAACTTTGAAGAAGATTCGGTTGAACTCGAGAGTTTCGAGCGCGATGCCGAACGAATACGGGAATTTATCAAAGATATTCGTCCTTCGGCAAACGGTGTGGCGATTTTCGCCTGCGCGGGTGCAGATGATTTTTTCCAGACCATCCAATTCGACGTGCCGTTTGAAAACAACCGCTTCTTCGTTTTTGACAGACCGCACCTTTTTCCGCTGGCGCGGCTGATGGCGCAAAATCCAAAATACGCGGTTGTTCTAGCCGACACGAATTCGGCGCGTATTCTTGCTTTTCAGCGCGGGCGCGTTTTGGAAAAAGAGGAAATTGAAAATACCAAGACGAATCGCACGGAAGTCGGCGGCTGGTCGCAGATGCGTTATCAGCGTCATATTGATAATTACCATATGCATCACGCGAAGGAAGTTATTGAAGAACTCGACAAAATCGTGCGCGATGAAGACATAAAACAAATAATTCTGGCGGGAAATGAAGAAGTGGTTATTCCGATTCTCCGTGAGAATTTGACCAAGGAACTGGAAGGGAAGATTGTCGGAACGGTGCGGGCTGATATTGACGAACCGGAAAAGGAATTGTTTGAAAAGGTCGAACAGATGATTCACGAGGACAATACGCTGAAAGACAAGGAAAAAATTGATAACTTGTTCGAGCAAAATTACGATGAAGGCTTGGGCGTTACGGGAGTTGAAAAAACGCTTGAGGCGTTGGCTAACGGACAGGTTCAGGAGCTTTATTTGAGCGCGAATTTTAATGACATCGAATTTAGCGAAAAGAAGGTGAAGAAAGTCCTGAAAGCCTACGCGCCCGGTGAAGATGGCGAGATGCCCAATGTTAAAGAACCACGCGAGATTGCCGACGAACTCGTTCGCCGGGCAATCGAATCGGCTGACGACATCAGATTTATCGAAGACGGAAATCTGCTGGAAAAAGTCGGCGGAGTCGGCGCGCTTTTGCGCTACCGGATGACGGCAAACCAGAATACTTAAACTGGAATTTAGTTAAAAGAATAAAACGGTAAGCTTTCCGGTTTGCCGTTTTATTTTTGATTCTTCTAATATCTAATCTCCCGCCAATTATGCATAATTACACCTCCTCCGCCGCTGCTTCCGTCAACTATTAGCGTAGGGTTTCCGTGAATATTCATAAAACCCGATTCCAGCGGAACGAGATTACAATTACATATGGGAGAATTAGTATCGGCTTGATTTGCGGCTACGACCGAGCCTCTGATAACAGGCGTGCCTGAAAAATCAATTTGATGACCGGCGTATGTAAAACCATCCATTTCCAAATCATCCACTTCTGCTAGAGTGAGCTTGCCGGTAAGTTTTAAATCCGTTCCGGCTACAAGAGAGAAATTTTTATAAGCAGGAGCTAAGTATTGTTTTCCCTGATTATATATAAAGCCTTCTGCTATAAACGATACACGGGCAGGAATTGCCTTGCTGCCAAAATTTGCGGTTATCGCCATATTTCCTTCCGAATAATAAGAGCCGTTAGCGATTGTGCTTCCGCTTTGAACCCACGTTCCCAGAGTGGGAAACCATTCCCAAGTTGAGCCGTTTTTGGTCCATTTATTACCTGTGTTTTTTGTGTCGTGAATTAAGTTCCCCAAACCGTCATAAATCTTTCCTGCCTTTGTGTTCTTAGCGCCCAGAATAAAATCGGTTTTTCCATAGAAATCATTTGGGATATTGAAAACAGGCGGCGGTATAACCGGCTGATTGGTTTTATTAAATCCTATTCCGAGACAGCCCATTCCCTTTAAGTTATTTGAATTTATAATGTCGGTTGATGAGCTGAAATACTGGTCGGCACACGGATTTCCATTAATCATTAAAGTATCGTTGGCGTGTAAAATCCCGTTGCTTCCGCTGACTTTAACGCTTCCGCTGACTTTGACTTTACCGTTAATCAAAACACCCGGATAATTTGCGGAATTGTCTTTAATCGTTACTTCAACCGTCGCCGTCGCGCCGTCGCGTCCGACACCGGTTGAGGTAATAATGAGAATGCCGTTTACATCTGTTGTGGCTGTTTCGCCGGTTGCGGTATCGTTTCTAACCGCTACCCAGTATCTGCCTCTGCCGCCCGCCCCGAAATTTATGACGCCGCCGCCGGTCGCATTTCCTGCCGGAATGCTTTGAGCCGTTGTCCAAAGTCCTGAAACGGGCGGAACGCTCAATTCGTCGCCGGTATTCGGAGCGGCATTTGCGCCTGCCTTTAGAATATTTGAGTAATGCGATTTTTGAGCCTTTTCAATCAAGGCAATAGCGTGATTAATGCCCGCGTCGGCAAGATAAAGCGCTTCCGTGTTGTCGCGGTCGTTAATGGCAACAGTAAAAGAAATAATCGCCGAATAATAAAGCGCGATGCCGATAACCGTAGCAACCAGAATTGCAAAAATGGCGGTTACCAGAGCCGCGCCTTCTTGATTTTTATGCTTTTTCGATGTTTTCGGCATTTTAAATTTTTTTCTCCCTTGCAGATTCCTCCTATTTTCGGATGGAAGCCCCGCTCGTGACAGTTGTGGAATGTCCGTCTGTAGCAGTCGTATCTATCTCAACCTGAATGTAAGTAATTTCGGCAGTTTGAATTTGAGGATTTGGAATAACCGCGTTGTTTTTGTCGAAAAACTTAAAGCGCAGCGCGGAAATTCTGTCAACAAATGGAATTTGCTGGTTTGCATCGAGATAAAGAATCTCGTTATTGACGGAGAAAGTAACATCTTCTTCCACCCCGCCAAGGGAACAGTCAGCCGGATTCCAGTCTGATTGTATGCGAAGCTTTCCGAAATACTGATTGCCGAGATTTGTTGAAGGCGCGAGAGCCTGAACTTGAAAAGTGTCGGGGCAATTCAGCGGGCGGCTTCCCGCCATACGAACCAAACGAACGACGGTATCAACCGCCATCTGAGCGTTGCTAACCGCTTCCATTCGCGGTCTTTGGGTTCGGAGCTGATAATTTATTCCCGACAGAATTGTGGACAAAACAGCCAGCATTATCATAACGATGGTCATGGCAATCAACAATTCCACAAGGCTGAAGCCTTTTGAATTGGAATGTTTTAGTTTTGAAAGAAAATTCGGCATATTTTTAACGCATCCGGGTAACCAGTCTCACCTCCGGCAAAAGAGCTCCCGCTTCTTTCGGCAAAACGGCGACCGTAACCGTTTGAGTTCCCATCGAATCAGCAGAGATTTGCCAGCGCCGAGTGTATTTAGTGTTTGGACTATCAAAAAAACCTGTAACATTTCCGGTTAAACTGCCGCCCGCGCTGCGTGTGGAATTTTTTAGTTCTTCAATCTTCAAGCGGGAAAGGGAATTGGCTGCCGCCAGTTCGCGCGAAGTTACTTCAGTTCTCAAACAAGCCGTCAAAAGCGAAAATATCGCCGTAAAGCCAATCATCACCAGAACAACGGCAATAACGCATTCGATAAGTGTAAAACCTTTTATATTTCTTTCTGCGGACATATAAACTTAATTAACAGGGCGCTAAGGTGATATTCCCGACTGCCGAAACCGTAACTGATCTGCAAAAGCTGGTTTTTGCCAGCTTGAATTTTACAACCGCATTGGAATTAGCCTGATTTCTGCCCAACGAATTAAAAGTTACCCGCGAAGCCGAGCCGGAAACTATCGAAACGTCCGACGAAATCGGAACGGGAAGCTTTGTGCGAATCGGCTGATTGTTTTGATCCGTCGTCCAAACTTCGAGCAATCCGTCGGCGCTGTTAATTTCAAGCCAAGTGGCGCGATTGTATTTGATAGCCATTAATCTGGTTTCAGTAAGACGATTTGAAAGCAATCCCGCCGCCGATTCCACGCGATAAAGCTGCAATGTTCGCTGAACCTGCGGCAGCGCCGCAACTAAAATAATTGAGATAACCAGCAAAACAATAAGTATTTCCACGAGGCTGAAACCGCCTGTATTTTTATTTAATTGTTTTGAAGTAGCTTTATCCATCTAAAATAAATAATCAAAAAAGTTTGCGGGGAGTATAGAAGTAAATTCCGAAAGCAATAAAGATGCCAGAAAATAGGGTTATTGTAACTGTTTAGAAAGCGGCAAGATATTAAAATTAGAATTTATTTTTGAATCGAAACAAAGAAAAATCAGTCAAAATGACAGGTCAAAAAGACCAATTTGTGCTGTAAGTAAATTTTAATTCGGATTGAGGGGGAGACTCCTGAATGCCCACTCATAATTTACCAACTTAATGAAAAGAATACAAGAAAATTCATCCGGCTTTTTTTCTTTTTAGAGACTCCGCAATTAGAAAAAAGCGGGAAAATTTAGGGAAAAGTCTGATGAAAAATAATGGAAAATTAACAGTTTCGCGCTTTAACTGTCAACTATACACTTTCAACTATCAACTCTTTCGCAAAGAAAAACTAAAAAACCGCCTTTTTAGTCAAACGCAAAACCTCTAATCGGATTTAAGCGAGCTTTCAGCGGCTTTCGCGCTTATCCAGCCGAGAAGAAGCCAGCCGATTGGGGCGACTGAGTAAATAACAAACGAAGTGCCGAAAAAATTGTTGAGAATGAAGGATGACAGCAAAGCCATCGCTATCCGCCAATTGGAAAACTCGACGGAATCCGGCTCGCATTCGCGCCAAAGCCTGATGCAAATACTGACAGCGCGGAAAAGAATCCAGACGAGCAGCAGCAGCGCGGGAACGCCTGCCGAGACCGCCAAGCTCAGAAAATGATTATCAATCGGACGGTCGTCTGAAGTATCTCTGGCGGCGGAAACGGTAGAAGCACCGAGTCCCGCGCCGACCGGATTTGAAGGAATAATATTGGTTACAACATCAGTCCAGGTTTCAAACCGGGCTTCCAGGCTGCCTTCGCCGGCGGGATTGACGGTGCCTTTCTTTGTGTGAGTGATCATTGTATTGATACCGTCGCCTTCGTCCAAATCGGAAGCGCCGTCGTCGGCGACCGAACCGGATAAGACAAGGGCGAGAACAAAAGGAGCGCAAAGCAGTAAAATTCTCGAAACGGCTGAACCCAAAGATTTAGCGCCCGTCAAAAAAAGAACGAACAAGCCTAAGAACAAACCGAAAATCGAGCTTCTCTGTCCGGTTAAAGCCAGCATCCCGCACAAAGTCAGGGCGCAGACAAACCAAAGCCCGCGTTTCGCGCCTTCAGTTTTGCTCATTCCCAATCCGAATGCGACGAGACTTCCGAGCAGAACATAGCGCCCCCATTCTTCGGCATTGCTGAATGTCGCTAAAGCCCTTTTCACGTTATAAACCGCGATAGATGCGTAATGATCGGTGTTTTCAATCCAATAAAGCTCAAAACCCGGATAGCCGACGACCATCTGGTAAACGCCCCAGAGCGAACAGATAATTCCGAGAAAAACAATCAGACGCAGAATTTTGGGAAAAAATTCCGGCTTTGCTTCCTGCCCGAAATAAAACCAAGCCATCGGCACAAGGTAATACATCGCTCCCGAAAAACCGACGAATAAACTGCCTTGAAGCGGGTTGAAAACGTGCAGAAAACAGATAAAAGCTAAAATCGTAACGGGAATTGCCAGAGGAGTTTCGTAAAAAAGAGCTAATTTTTTTCTCTGCAAAACCAGAAGAAAGGCGAAAAAGGTAATAATCGGTGTAATCAGGTGAATCGGCTCGCTTTGCGAATACGGGACAATTAAATATTGAAGCCGGCGAAGAAAGCCGCGAAATGGCTCAAAAATAATCATCGCCATCAGCCCGGCTTCCAGGCTTGCCGCTAAAGGAATGAGCATTCCCAACGTTACGGCTCCGAGACCGAAGGCGCGAAAAATCTGCTCGCCGGAAACAATCGCCCAGCCGGTTATGGTCGCAATTGTCTGCGAGATAAAAAACCAGCAGAGTGATAAATTTAATCTTTTCGGTTCATGTCTTTCTCTAACTTGGCTTAGCATTATTCGATGAATCCAGGTTTTAGAGCGAGTAAAGTTTGGATTTACGGGTCAGAACCGCCTGCGTTAGCGGGCGGGTAATTCTCGAAGAAACAACCCGCCCGCTAACGCAGGCGGTTCTGACTTGTTGCTCAACCCATTATTGATCTCTTAACCGCTATAATGCTGCTCGGCAGGGCGAACGGGAAAATTGAAAAATGATTTCAGCTTCTCGATAGAAATATCTTCCCGCCGCGGTCTTATAAATTCCCATAAGCCGATATTCTGGCTCCGCAGCAAACAGAATAGAGAAACACACAATAAAGCGCTGTATCCAATTAATGAAGAAAATGCCGCGCCCATCATCCCGAATTTCGGCAGCAGCCAGATTAAAGTGATTATGGTTGTCCCGGCGGAAAACAACCGCGCGACGGTGCTGAGTCCCGGACGACCGAGACCGTTCAAACCGCTGATGACGATTAAAGATATGCTCCAGACAATCGAGCAGAGTAACAAAACGCGCAAAACGCCGGACGCTTCGATGAAATCTTTTCCGTAAACCATTCCCA
>DATHTS010000247.1:0-4218 GCA_035462935.1 Pyrinomonadaceae bacterium | reverse complement strand
TTCGATAGCCGACAAAGTTAGAAGCATCGCCGAAAACGTGACGAAAAATGAAGATTTGGAATTGGTTCACGTTGAAGTGGTCGGCACGCCGCGAAAACCGACGGTGAGGATTTTTATTGATAGACCGGGCGGTGTAACAGTAGAAAATTGTTCGGCGGTCAGTCATCAGGTCGAAGCCGTTTTGGACGCGGAAGATTTTATCCCGTCGGCTTATTTGCTGGAAGTTTCGTCGCCGGGTATCGAGCGCGAGCTTTATAATCTGGAAGATTTTAAAAAATTTACCGGGCAGAAGGCGAAGGTTAAAACGAACGCGCCGATAAACGGGCAGAGAAACTTTAGCGGGCGAATCACCGGCATCGAAGGTGAAGAGATTATTTTTGAAGATAAAACCAACGGCGCGGTGCGCTTTCCACACAGCGCGGTGACGAAAGCGAAGTTGGAAATTGATTTCGAGGAAGAATTTAGGAAGAAGTGAAAAACGGAAAATGGAAAGTGGAAAATTAAAAATAGTTTTCAATTTTACATTTTCAATTTTGCATTAGCCAATTTATGACATCAACAATTGGGCAAAACATTGAAGCATTATGCACGGAACACGGTCTTGACCGTGAGCTTGTGATTGAGGCAATGAAAGACGCCGTTAAAGCGGCGGCGCGAAGGCAGTTTAAATCGCAGACCGGCGACAGCATAGAAGTTGACTGGAACAACGAAGAAGGAATGATTGAAATTTCCGCGCATAAAGAGGTCGTTGAAGAAGTTGAAGACCAGATGGCTCAATTATCGCTCACCGAAGCTCAGGAACTTGCCGGAGATGAAGTCGAAATCGGCGACGTTTTGCTTATTCCTCTGCCGACCGAAGAACTCGGACGCATTGCCGCGCAGACCGCCAAACAAATCCTCGTGCAAAAAGTGCGCGAAGCGGTTCGCTCAAAGGTTTATGACGAATATATCGAGCGCGTCGGCGAGCTTATCAACGGTCAGGTAAAACGCTATGAACACGGCAATATGGTCGTGGAACTGCCGAACGGTTTGGAAGCCGTTCTGCCGCGCAGAGAACAGGTCAGAAACGAGGCGTGGAGCATAAACGACCGGATTCGCGTGGCGATTATTGATGTCAACAAAGAATTGCGCGGGCAGCAGATTGTCGTTTCGCGCGCTTCGGAAGAGCTTCTGAAACGGCTTTTCGAGATGGAAGTTCCCGAAATTTATGACGGAACGGTGATGATAAAATCAGCCGTCCGCGAGCCGGGAGACAGAGCGAAAATAGCTGTCGCGTCGAATGAAAAAGACGTTGATCCGGTCGGCGCGTGCGTCGGGATGAAAGGCTCGCGCGTGCAGTCAATTATCAAAGAATTGCGCGGCGAGAAGATTGACATTATCGAATGGTCGGACGAGCCTTCGATTTTTGCCGCCAACGCGCTCTCGCCCGCCAAGGTTTCGCAAGTTAGGATTACCGATATTGACAATCGCAAAATGCAGGTTATCGTGCCGGAAGACCAGCTTTCTCTGGCAATCGGGAAACACGGGCAGAACGTGCGTTTGGCGACGAAACTGGTCGGCTGGAATATTGATATTGTCAGCGAAGAAGTGTTGAAGAGAGAAATTACTCAGCAAATCGGCGAGATGATGGCTTCGGGCGAAGCCGTTCCGCTGTCGGTTGTAGAAGGCGTTTCCGCATCGCAGGTTGATACGCTGACGGACAAAGGCATTGACGATGTTGAAAAATTAGCGGCAACCTCGCTTGACGATTTGGTCGAAATGCTCGACATCAGTCTTGATGAAGCCGAAGGGATTCTTAATTCTGCAAAGGCGATTGTCGAATCCAGAGGCGCGCAGGCGGCGGAAGAAAGCCCAGATGAAGAAACGGAAGATTCTTCAGTTTCCGTTGAAGGAGACGAAACGATGTCTGAAGAAACGAGTGAAAGTCCGGTTGAAAATTCTGATGAGGAAGTGGGCGAGGAAACGGCTGAAAAGCCGACGGATGAATCTGACCCAGAAATCGAGTCGGGTGATGAAACCGGCGGATTGATAGATACGACATCAGAGCTGATTTCAGAAGGGCAGACCGGAGATGTCGAAGGTTATGTCTCGCCTGAAGGCGAAATGATCCCGAGCGAAGGCGCTCCGGGCGGAGCAGATGATGAGTAGAGTTCTTAAAACTTTGCTTATTTCAGGTGAAACTCAAGTGAATTTGCCGATTTCAATTAAAGGAGAAGGAAAATCGGCGCGAATTTTTAGATTAAAATATGTCCGCAAACGTTCGGATTTACGACTTAGCAAGAGAATTAAAACAAGAGCCGAAGCGCCTCATTGAAGATTTGCGGCGCGAAGGGGCAGATGTGTCTGTTCCCTCAAATTCCATCCCGGAAGATTTAGCAGACAAAATCCGTAACAAATACTTTCCAAAGGTAGAAGCAGCACCGAAGCGGACAATCAAAGTCATCAAGAAAAAAGATGTCGAAAAAGACGAACCGGTAGTGGAAGAAACTCCGGTCGTTGAGGCTGCGCCGCCGCCGAAAATTGAAAAAGAACCGGAAACGCCGAAGGTTATAGAGGAAAAACCGGAAGAAGAACCGAGAAAAGTATCGGTTCTCAAACCGAAAGCTCTCCAACCGAGAAAAATCGAGGAAACGCCTGTTGCCGAGGAAATTGCCCCCGTTGAAGAACCGTTAGAAGTTAAAGCGGAAGAGCCGGAGGAAGAGGTTGAGGTTGTCGAAGCGGTAGAAACGCCTGAGCCGGTCCAAGCAAAAGTCGAACAACCCGAAACAGCAAAAGCGGAAGAACCAAAACACGGAACGACCAAGATTTTCCGCCCGACCGGAACGCAGGTTAAAGAGCTTAAGTTAACCAAAGACGCTTTGAAAGCCGGCGTCAAACCCGGTGAAAGAGTTATAACGGTCGCCGCTCCGCCTAAAGAAGACAGGACTAAAGATAAGAAAGACAGAGGCAGAACGTTAAAAACCGGCAGGCGCGAACTGCACGGAACGCCCGGCGAAACCAAAAAACCGCAGACCGTTTACATTCCCCCGACCGACAATCGCCGCAAGCCGGGAATGCGCGGCGGCAGAAAACCCGACAAAAAATACGCTGACAGGGGCGGTTTTCAAGAAAGAGATCTTGACGCGCCGCGTCCGCGTTCCATCGAAGAACGCATTCTCGCACAAGTCGGCAAGACTGAAACGGGCAATTTAAAACCTGTCCGATTGACCGAAGGCGCGACGGTGCGCGATTTTGCCGAAGCCCTCGGCGTTACGCCGCGCGATATTGTGCAGCTTCTCATCAAGCGCGGAATCTTTGCAACGCTCAATCAGCCGATTGGCGAGAAAATGGCGCAGGAAATTGGTGAAAAATTCGGTTATGACGTTAGCTTCGTGGCGTTTGAAGAAATGATGGTCGAGCAGGAGTTTGAAGAAATTATCGCCTCCGAATCCGATGACGTCGAAGTTTCCCGCCCGCCGGTCGTTACCGTTATGGGGCACGTTGACCACGGGAAGACCAGTTTGCTCGACGCCATTCGCTCGACGCACGTCGCGGAAGGCGAAGCGGGCGGAATCACCCAGCACATCGGCGCATACAGCGTTTTTGTAGATGACCCCGACAATGGCGGCGGAGAAGAAAAACGCCGCGTAGTTTTCTTAGACACGCCCGGACACGAAGCCTTTACGATGATGCGAGCGCGCGGTGCGAAAGCGACGGACGTGGTGGTTTTGGTTGTCGCAGCCGACGACGGCGTGATGCCGCAGACAATTGAGGCGGTCGAACACTCGAAAGCCGCGAACGTGCCGATTATTGTTGCTATCAATAAAATTGACAAGCCCGACGCGAATCCCGATAAAGTCAAACAAGGGCTTGCCGGATTGGGATTGCAGCCGATTGATTGGGGCGGCGATACGGAAATGGTGCCGGTTTCCGCCAAACAGCATGAAAATCTCGATACCTTGCTCGAAACCGTGCTTTTGACCTCGGACATTCTGGATTTGAAAGCCAGCCCGACGCGGCGGGCTTCCGGCGTGGTTCTGGAGGCGAAGCTCGATAAAGGACGCGGCTCGGTAGCTACCGTTTTAGTTCAGCAGGGAACTTTGCGCGTCGGCGATCCGTTCATCGTCGGGCAGTATTACGGAAAAGTTCGCGCTATGTTTTCCGACCGAGGCGATCCGGTGGAAGAAGCGCCACCCGCAACGCCCGTCGAAGTTTTAGGTTTGCAGGGAGTTCCGCAGG
>DATHTS010000246.1:0-1522 GCA_035462935.1 Pyrinomonadaceae bacterium | reverse complement strand
CATTTTCCTCATCGCCTTTCGCAGATTGCTGGATGGCAATATCGGCAAGCGCGTTCGACGGATGCTGGAGATTTCCGGCAATTTCCAGAGCTTTTTCAAAATCGCCTTTGGCAGCTTTTTGCAGCGCGATGCGTTCAAACGCGGCTTCCTGCATTCCGAAATCCTCAATCGCTTCGGCAAGCTGAAAAGCATATTCGTCATCACCAATCGCGGCGCATTTTTCCGCCACTATCGTTAAAAGACGGTCGCGCACAAACGGGTCGGCAACCGAATCGGCAAGCCCCGCCGCCAAATCCACGCTGTTATTTTCCACATAATACGGCAGAATCGCCTTTATCGAATCGGCGTGCCCGTCCGCGCTTTTGATCCGCTCCGCCAAAAACGCCGCGCAATCCAGCAGATTGCTTTCCGCATCTTCAATTGAAATGAATTTTTCAGCCATTTTGTCTTTTACCGAAAGACGGTAAAAAATTGATAATGGAAAACGGTAAATGGAAAATTTCTCTATTTATATTTTCCGTTTTCCATTATCAATTATCAATTTCTCTACGTCTCCGCTTTGAATTAAGTATTAAAAACAAGTCTCAATGATTCGGGAAACCAATCATCCAAATCCTTCGCAATCGCATCCGCGCCGGCTTCACGCAACCTGTCCGCGCTCACGGTATTCGTAACGCCCAGTGTTTTCAGTCCGGCTTGTTTTCCGGCGATAATTCCCGGCGGCGAATCTTCAATCACCAGACAATCGTCGTGAATCATTGGATTACTACCGTTTCGAATTCTCGCCAGATCAATCTGCCGGAAACCGATTTGATAACATTCAGGGTCGGGCTTGCAGGCGGAAATTTCCTCGGCGCTGACAATTACGGTAAAAAAATCGTGCAAATCCGTGCGTTCCAGAACGTATTCGATTTCCTCGCGCCGCGCCATACTGACAATGCCGAGCGCGAAATCCTTCTCCATTTTACGCACGAAATTTTCCACGCCGTCAAAAATCGGCACTTCCGAGGCAATCAAATCGCGCCAGCGGTTAGTTTTTGCAACCGTAATTTCCAAAACCTTATTGGCTTCCGGCTCTTTTCCCGCGCGGCGATAAGCATTTTCAATAAAAGCTTTATCATCCATTCCCAGACACTCGTAATATTCTTCTTCGGAAAGCGGAATGCCTTCTTTATCCAAAATTTCCTGATACGCTTTCATTTGCACCGGCTCATCGTCAATTATCACTCCGTTAAAATCAAGTAAAATCGCTTTTATCATTTATTGATTATTTTCCTTTTAAGTTTTGTAAATAATGTATTTTAGCTTTCAATATCGAACGAGGCAAACAAGAGATGGGAAAGCCCGTTTATTAATACGGCTCTTGCAAAGTCGGCAATGTGCGCGAAATTCATTTCTTTGCGGCAAAATCTATCAGTTATCATCGGCGTTGTTGCATAAATGTAGATTTTAAAGTCGCCTGATTTTAAAATCTAAAATTTGAAATTTGAAATTTCCGATAAAGCCACAGAAACTCTTGAAA
>DATHTS010000245.1:0-5256 GCA_035462935.1 Pyrinomonadaceae bacterium | reverse complement strand
ACTTTTCGAGCGGTTTTTGAATCCCGAAAGAGTTTCGATGCCGGACATTGATATAGATTTTTGCGTGCGCGGGCGCGGCGAGGTGATAAATCACGTATCCGAGTTTTACGGACGCGAATCGGTTTGCCAGATTGTAACCTTCGGAACGATGGCGTCGAAAGCGGCAATCAAGGATGTCGGGAGAGTCTTGCAGATGCCGCTCGGCGATGTCGAAAAAATCGCCAAACTTATACCGCCGCCGGTTCGCGGGCGAAACATAAGCATTTCACAGGCGCTGGAACAGGTGGCGGAATTGAGAAAAGCGATGGAGACAAATCCGCAGGTCAAGGATTTAGTTGATTTGGCGATGCGTCTTGAAGGATGTTCGCGGCATACATCGGTCCACGCGGCGGGCGTCGTAATTTCGCCCAAGCCTCTGCATGAACTCGTTCCGGTAGCGGTTTCGACAAAAAGCGAATTAACGAGCCAGTATTCGATGACGGATTTGGAAAAGGTCGGAATGCTTAAGATGGACTTCCTTGCTTTAACTACCTTAACCATAATAAGCGATTGCTTAAACAGCATAAAGCAGAGGCTCGGAGTCGAGATAGATTGGAGTAAAATATCTCTGGATGACCCGAAAACAATGGCTCTTTTCGGCGAAGGGCGGACTGAAGCCATCTTTCAATTCGAATCGAGCGGGATGCAGGAAATCTGCCGCCGCTTAAAGCCGAAAGAGCTTGAAGATTTAGCAGCTTTAAACGCTTTGTATCGTCCGGGACCGCTCGACGGCGGCATGGTTGACGACTTTATCGCCCGTCACCGCGGCGAAAAAAAAGTGCAGTATCCTACGCCGGAGATGAAGGATATACTGAGCAATACCTACGGAATTTTGGTTTACCAGGAACAAATTATGCAGATCGCTCAAAAACTTGCGGGTTATTCATTAGGAGAAGCCGATATGATGCGGCGGGCGATGGGTAAAAAGAAACGAGAGGAAATGGCGAAGCATGAAGAGAAATTTATCAGCGGCGCAATTCAGAGAGGTTTAACAAAAGAAAAAGCAGACGAGATTTTTCAGATGATGGCAAAGTTTGCCGATTACGGTTTTAACCGCAGCCACAGCGTCGCATACGCCTATCTCGCTTTTCAGACGGCTTATCTAAAAGCTCATTTCCCCACCTATTTCTTTGCGGCGGTTCTCTCCAACGAATCTCAGGACACAGCGAAAATTTACAAATATGCAAATGAATTGCGAGCGGCTGGTCTAAAACTCCTGCCGCCTGATATAAACGAAAGCGACCTGGATTTTACGCCGCTGGAGGACGCCGTTCGTTTCGGCTTAAACGCCATTAAAGGAATCGGCACCGCCAGCGTTAAGTCAATAATCGAAGCGCGTCGAAAAGGCAAATTTGAATCTCTCTATGATTTTGCTTCCCGGATTGATCAGGGATCGGTTAACCGGCGTGGTTTGGAAAGTTTGATAACGGCGGGAGCTTTTGATTCGATCAAACCGGCGAAACTGTCCATCAATCTCTGGCGGGCAAAACTATTTGGGGGAATAGAAGGCGCATTAGCGCATGGGCAGAGGGTTTGGAATGATAAAATAAGAGGGCAAAGCGCTCTTTTCGGGGTGGAAAGCACCGAAGGGCAGACTTCTTCATTTGAAAATGAATTGCCCGAAGCGAAAGAATGGAGTCAAGCCGAATTATGCAGCCAGGAGAAGAACGCCGTCGGTTTTTATCTTTCGACACATCCTTTGGATAACTTTAGGGGAATTCTCGGCGATTTAAAAATAAAAAATGTCGCCGATTACGAATTGATAAAGGCAGGCGATAAAATAACTCTGGCGGGAATCGTGTCGGGCTTTCAAATTCGGCACAGCAAAAAAGGCAACCGGTTTTGTCTGTTCAGGCTGGAAGATCAATCGAGCAATGTAAAATGTCTCGCCTGGTCGGAAGCCTTTTCAAAATACTCGGATTGTTTAAGGGATGATGAGATTTTGGTGGTTACAGGCAAAGTCGAGTCAAACGAAGGGCAGGAGATTACCCTGATTCTGGAAGAATCCCGCCGCTTGACCGATGCCGTGGCTTTGCGGGCTAGAAAATTATGTATCGGTATCGAAGAGAAAGTGTGTCAGGAAGATTTTCTCTCGGAACTTGTAAAACTCCTCAGCCAAAATCAGGGTAAATGCGAAGTTGATATAAATTTTATTTTGCAGGAAAAAATTTCTTTGCATATAAATTCACAGCCGCTTCGTATTCAAGGAACATTTAATTTGGAAACGGAATTAAGAAAACGCGGCTGTCGGGTGGAGTGGATTTTGTAATTTTAATATATACTGGCTGAATATGGAGCAGATAACAAATGAAGCATTCGAAAGAGTTCAAAAGGCGCGGCATCCGAAGAGACCTTATACTCAAGACCTTATAGAAACCGTTTTTAATGAATTTGTTGAGTTACATGGCGACCGGCGGTATTCGGACGACGCGGCGATAATTTCAGGATTTGCTCGTTTGGAAAATTCGGAAGTGGCGGTAATCGGTCAGCAAAAAGGCAGAGATACAAATCAGCGGCGGCATCGAAATTTCGGTATGCCAAAACCGGAAGGCTATCGAAAGGCGCTCAGAATTATGAAACTGGCGGAAAAATTCGGGCGACCCATCATCACTTTTATTGATACGCCCGGCGCTTATCCGGGGATTGATGCCGAAGAGCGCGGTCAAGCGGAAGCCATCGCCTTTAATTTGCGGGAAATGGCGAGCTTAAAGGTTCCCGCGGTAGTTGTGGTAATAGGAGAAGGCGGATCGGGCGGAGCTTTAGCGGTTGGCGTGGGAGATCGGATTTTGATGCTTGAAAACGCCGTCTATTCGGTTATTTCACCCGAGGGCTGCGCGGCAATTTTGTGGAAAGACGCCGCAGAAGCGCCCCGAGCCGCTGATTCCCTGAGGTTAACCGCACTGGATTTAAAAAAAATCGGGTTAGTGGATGAAATTATTTCAGAAAACGAAGAATGGCAAATAGGGTCTGATAACGAAGAAGAGGCATTAGACAAAACTACTTTAAATTTAAAAAATGCCTTGATTAAAAATCTTTCGGATTTGGGGCAGTTGTCATTATCCAAGCTTTTGCAGCAAAGATTTGAAAAGTTTAGGAAAATGGGCGAATGGATTTATGCAGGAAGGACTGCGGGTTAAAAAATAAAACTCGCAGTCCATATCAGAAAAGAATTTAGAACGGAATATCATCATCACTCGCCGCCGGCGCTCCGGCTTGTTCTTCCGCTGATTGAAAATCATTCTTTTCGTAATAATCGCTTTGCCCGGAACCGCCCGAACCAGCATCATCCGTGCGGCTTCCGCCGCTTATAAACTGCATATCGGTAGCGTTGACTTCCAGGGATTGGCGTGTCTGTCCGTCTCGATCCGTCCATTCCTCGATACGAAGGCGACCTTCGATATAAACCGGGCTTCCCTTCGTAAGATATTTGGATGCGGTTTCAGCCTGCTTACCCCAGAGCGTTACGCGAAACCAGGTTGTAACATCCTGAAAATCCCCAACCTTGTCGCGCCTTTTCTCATTCGTAGCCATTGAAAAACTGCAAACGGCTGTCCCTTGCGGAGTATAGCGCAATTCGGGATCGCGCCCTAGATTCCCCACAATAATTATTTTGTTAAACGACATAAGTAATTTATCTCTCCAATGCTTATAATAAATTTTGGCAAACTTTTTCGGATATTACATTCATCTATCGCATAGGTCAAGTGAGAGTATTTGCAGAAACCCCATTTTTCATGAAAACATCTATTCTTAAAATCTTTTTTTACCAATTAACTTTTGCTTTTCTTCTCACGAGTTTTAAAAGCGGGGTTTTTCCACAACAGACTTCTCTCCAATCTACAGTTCTGATACAAAAATGCTGGGAAAGTATCCCCGTGAAAAATGAGTCCGATAATGTCTTAAAATCCGACCAAAATTCCATTTCAAATAATTCCCGATTCGAAACCAATTCAAATCCATTATTCTTTTTCAGCGATGGCTCACTTAAGTTTCTAAACTCTCAAAACGGCAAAGAAAAATGGCAGATAGAAACGGGCGGCGAGTTGGCAGCGGAGCCTTTAATACAAGGCGGTGGAATTTTCATTGTTATAAAGCCCTTGGTTAAACACCCGAGCCTTTCTTATCTCCAAAAAATTCCCTATAGTCTCCGCTTTATTAATAAGGAAACCGGCATTACCGAATGGGCGAAAACTTTCTACAATGAAGGTGATGTCTATCTGCATGGATTTAATAACAACATATTCCTGATTAATCAAAAAAGCCAAATCTTTGCTTTTGATCAGAAAAATGGGGAAACTATTTGGGAAAAATCTTATCTCGGACAACTGTCTTCCGCTCCATTCTTTTTTGACGATAAGGCTTTACTTCCAAAACCCGACGGTTTCATATTGGTTTCTCTTATTGACGGAGGAATTATACGGCAGGAAAAAAACTTTAAAGCCAAACTGAATTCGCTTTCCGCTAATGGAGAGACATTTTTTTTCGGTGATGAAAGAGGGTTAATACAAGGATTGGAAACCACTTCAAAAAAGGGAAAATGGAAGTATCGTGTAGGCGGCGCCGTTTCCAGCATAAATTACCACGAGGGTTTTATTCTCGCTACCTCGCTGGATAATTTTATATATTACTTCTCCTCGGAAAACGGGAAACTCATTTGGAAAAAAAGAGCGGCTGGGAGAATAGTTTCCGAACCGCTTGTCTTTAATCAAACCGCTTTGATTCTGGTCGAAGGAAGCACAAACGTTTTGTTTATAGATTTATCCGACGGAAAAGTTTTCAACCAATTAAATTTTCCAGAGGACACCTATTTTACCGGAAACCCGAAAAAAATAGATGAATTTCTTGTGTTTCCGACGCAGAAAAAACTTATCGCCTATAGTCTCGGGCAATGTCCTTAAGACCGCCCCATTCAAAAGCGGCAGATACAAAATTAAAGGGATTTAGTGGACGCTCTCATATTCGTTCATAAGCGAATACATCTGGTCTTTAATCGCTAGCTTCTTACGCTTAATGGTTGTTTCTTCAAGCATCTCTTCTTCGCTCGGGTATGCCAAATGAGATAATTCATCCAATCTCTTTTCGTAATTCTGATGTTGTTGAGCCAGTTCTCTAAAGGTTGGATTTTCGTTTATTAATTTATCCTTTAATTCTTCCATTCTTGCGTTGTCCATAGCAGTCTTCTACTCTCCTTTAAAATTATTTTTGGTAGTTTATCTT
>DATHTS010000244.1:0-4340 GCA_035462935.1 Pyrinomonadaceae bacterium | reverse complement strand
GAAATCCTTCTGCGCCTCGGCTTCCCGACCGAGCATAAGCAACGCGATGCCGCGTTCGAGATAATTTTGCGGCGAAAAGGGCATTTTCGCAATTGCAACGTTTAAATCCTCAACCGCGCCTGCATAATCTTTCTGCGAGCTTTTGATCTTGCCCCGCACCCCGAGCGGAAAAGCGTCCGTCGCATCAATTGCCAGAGCTTTTTCAATCGTCTCCATTGCCTTTTTTAATTCTCCGCGTCTTTCGTAAATCCCGGCGAGATTGGTGTAAGCGACAGCCGTGTTTTTTGCTTGCTCAATTTGATCATTAATTTTTTCCGCTTCTTCAGGCGAAGACGGCATCCGGCGAGGAGCGCCGCTTTGAATAACAATCGTCGAAACGCCGGTCGTGCCGTCCTTTGAAACCGTCGGCAGCGGCATAATCTCGCTTTGAGCGACAACCTCGCCTTTTACCTTCGGATTTTTGACAAGCGAATTTTCATAGCCGCTCAGAAAATTTTCCAGCACGGCAACGGCTTTATCTTCGTCCCGGCTTCTCAGGTGAGCCAAAGCCAAACCGACGTGCGCCTGCGCGAAATCGAGGCGCAGACCGATTGCGGTTTGATAATCGTTAATCGCGCCTTCCAAGTCTCCGCTGTCGCGTTTGACAGTAGCCCGCATAGTGTAAACTTTTTCGACTTTTCTCCCGTAAGCAATTGCCAAATCCAAATCCTTCAAAATCAGCGAGCCGTCCTGGCGCAAACGCGAGCGCAGCCACGCGCGTCTTTCATAAAGCGCGCCTTCGTCAGGCTTTATCTCGATAGCCTTCGATAAATCGTCCACAGCGCCCGCAAAATCGCCCGTCATCGGGCGTAAAAAGGCGCGCATTTTATACGCTTCGAATAAATCCTTTCTATCTTCGATGGCTTTATCAAGAACGCCAATCGCGCCTCGAACGTCGCCTCGATTAAGCAATTGGGCAGCTTCACGTGTGCTTTTAGTTGGATTTTGAGCTGAAGAACCTAGCGCGAGAACAGCTATTAAAAACAAGCTGAAGATGATATTTTTCATTGTAACCTCCGAGGTTTTTTCGTAAAAAGAAAATTTTTCAATCCTAAATTTAACACGACTTTCGCTTTTACAAAACTGAATCTTAGCCTGTTAGCTTATGCTTTTATTGCTTCTTACAAGCCAAACCGAAATTTTTGCGATAAAAGCAGAGACGTGAAAGTCATTTGGGCTGATTAACATTTTCCTGCATTTTTTGCTTTGCGGCAGAGATTCGCATTTCCGCAAGTCTTTCCATTCCTGTGTTGATTTTTAGAATTCGCTCATAATCGGCGATTGCTTCGGGAAATTTCCGCATCAGAAAATAAACGTCGCCGCGATCCATCAGCAAACCGGCATCTTCAGCATTCAATTCAATCGCTTTAGTTAAATCGGCGACCGCTTCCGCATACATTTTACGTCCCTTATAAGCTCTGGCACGTATTTGATAGGCATAATGAGTCGGATTAACCTCGACCGCCCGGTTCAGATCAGCAAGCATCGCCTCGAAATTTTCATTCTTGGCAAATATTCTCGAACGGCTGAAATACGTCATCATCAATTCGCGTTTGAGATTTTCCTTCTCGTTCGTATCCTTCGCGGCTTTCAGCTTTTGCTCGAGCGAAGCAATCCATTGATTAAAATTTTCGACGGCATTATCCGTTTGACCTAATCTTTGTTGAAGCGAAGCCTGATTATTTTTGTAACCGCTATTCTGCGGATTCAGCGAGATTGCCGTGTTAATATCGTCGAGCGCGCCGACCAAATCGCCTAAACAGGTCTTGACACGAAAACGCCAATCGAACGCTTCATCGTTTTTCGGATTATTGGCAATGGCTGAATTAATAATTGCCAATGCCTGTTGGCACTTTCCGGGAAACTCATAAAGCAAACGAACGGCGTCGAACTGAATTGATATATCATCGGGACTAAGACCGAGCGCCTTGGTGACATCGCTAGAAACCGCTTCGGCATTTTGTTTGAGACGGTAAAGATGAGCCCGCTTTAAATATAATTGCGGATTATTCGGTTCTAACTGAATAGCTTTGCCGGCTTCAAGGATTTGGGCATCAATTTTATCTTCCGCATAATACGGCTTACCGGCATCGTTTTGACTAAACGCGGGAACGACACAACAAATGAAAGCGAGAAAAGCGAGCAAATGTTTTTTCATTGATGATTGTCTCCTGAGTTAATATAAAAATAACCACAAAGTCTTGGAAAGTAAAGAAAATTTTGGGAAAAGGCGGAAAAGTAGTAGTGAATAATTATCGATTTTTCCTTTTTCCTTTTTTACTATTCCCTTTTTTTTAATAAAGGGGTATTGTAATGGCGTAAAGCCGAAATCAATTTAAACTGCACGAGAATTATGAACCTAGATGAAGCTAGACGAAGAGTCATAGAAGCCGTTAAGAACAATGCAACCGAGTTAGAATTTAACCCTTCTTGGAAAGATCAAGATGAATCTTCAAAATTATCTGATTCCGATATTGAAATTCTATTACCAGAAATTCTAAAGTTAAAAAATTTAAAACGAATTAGCTTTAGAGATAATTTACTTAATAATTTCAATAAAGAGTTTACTAAATTAGAAAATCTGCAACACATTGATCTGCGTAATAATCACCTTACCACATTTAATAAGGAATTCGTTGAGCTAAGGAATTTAAAGATTCTGGACTTAAGAGGTAATCAACTAACATTGTTCGACAAAAAATTTAGTAGATTAGAAAATCTCGAACGACTTTACTTAAGTGACAATCAACTCACTGCATTTGATAAAGAGTTTGCAAAATTGGAAAACTTGCAAGGACTCGACTTAGAAAATAATGCACTTACTGAGTTTGATGAAGAATTTGCTAACCTAAAAAATTTAGAATTGCTTTACTTAAGTCATAATCAACTTACCATATTTAATAAAGAATTTGCCCGATTGGAAAGGCTAAAGGTGCTTTTCTTGATGAATAATAAACTTACAGTATTTGATAAGGAGTTTATTAGATTACAAAATCTAAAATGGCTTGACTTAAGAGAAAATCCTCTGCCATTTCCAACAGAAATTTTGAGAGACACTAAAAATCCTCGAAAGATTCTCAATTTTATTTTCGAGTATTATGAAGCAGAAGAGAAAGGTAAACTCAAACCTCTTAATGAAGCCAAACTTGTTGTTGTTGGCGAAGCGAATGTTGGCAAAACCTGTGTTATTAATCGGTTACTTCACAATAAATTTATCAAAACAAGTAGTACTCATGGTATCGAGATTAGTTACTGGAAGGATGTAGAATTGGAAGATGGGCAAAAAGTACAATTAAACGTTTGGGATTTTGGTGGACAGGAGATTATGCACTCAACGCATCAATTCTTTTTTACCAAGCGTACAGTTTATATTCTTGTTGTCAATGCCCGCGAAAATGAAGATACAAATAAAACTGAAGAATGGCTTCAACGCATCCAGAATCTAAGCCAGAACTCACCTGTTTTCATTGTTGGCAACAAGATTGACGAAAACAATCGCGGGACTGATCTCAAAAGCCTTGGTTATTTTGATATTGAGCGTAAGCGTCTGCTCGAAAAATTTCCAAATCTCATCAAAGGTTTTTATGGACTTTCAAGCGATGTCAACAAAAATCAATTCGATTTTTTGTTTGAAAAGTTCAAGGATGCTTTAATCTCGGAAATTGGGAAACTAGAAGAAATACACAAAGAATTTCCTGAAAATTGGTTTGAAATCAAAGCCCAACTCGAAGAAATGCAAGCAGAGAAAATTCCATACATCACTTTTCAGGATTATCTTCGCCGTTGTATTAAAGCCGACATTGAAAAGGAAGAAAGCCAACGGACTTTGATTGACTTTATGCACGATTTGGGCATTGCCCTGAGTTTCCAAGACGATATTGAGTTACGCGATTTAGCCGTCCTAAATCCCGAATGGGTTACTCGCGGCGTTTATGCTTTGATTGACAATGGACCGGTCACGCTCGAAAAAGGCATCCTGAAACGTGAGGACATTAGCAAATATCTCAACGAGGTCGAATATCCGAAAGAGACACAGGATTTTATTATTAAGATGATGCGGAAGTTTCAGCTTTTGATTGATATTAAAAATGATGAAATTTTTCTAATTCCCGATTTACTTCCCAAAGATGAACCTGATACGGGAACCTGGAAGGATACGCTCCATTTTCAATACAGCTACGACATTTACGAGAAATCAATTTTACGGCGTTTTATGGTAGGAATGTTTCATTTACGTTCAAGAGAAACTTATTGGCGTAGCGGGATTGTTTTAAAACGCGGAGATAACAGGGCGTTAGTCA
>DATHTS010000243.1:0-1977 GCA_035462935.1 Pyrinomonadaceae bacterium | reverse complement strand
CAAAATTTCCTCCGAGACACTTTCAACAACGAAATTTTTGTTTCTTACGTGACCGCTTGGGAAATCGCCATCAAATACGGAATCGGAAAATTGCAGACTCCCGACATTCCCGAAATCTGGGTTCCCGACCGCATCCGGCGCGCCGGATTTCTTCAGCTTCCGATTGAAATGCGGCACGCGCTGCGCGTTCATAATCTGCCGCCGATTCATAAAGACCCGTTTGACCGGCTTCTGATTTCGCAGGCGAATGAGGAAAACCTGACGATTATTACCGAAGACCCGAATTTTACGAAATACCAAGTTAAAACAAAGCGCCTTTCTGATTTATAGCCCTTAAATATGTCGAAAACATTTTATATAACAACGCCGATTTATTACGCCAACAGCGTGCCGCATCTCGGGCATCTTTATACCTCGATTGTTTGCGACGCGATTCAAAGACACAAACGGCAGCGCGGCTACGATACATTTTTTCTGACCGGGACTGACGAACACGGCATCAATATCGAGCGCGCCGCCACAAAAAATAATCGTACGCCGAAAGAACAGGTTGATTATGTTGCAGGCGAATTTAAAAGAATCTATGCGGATTTCGGTTTGACTAATTACGATATTTTTATGCGGACGACCGAGCCGTTTCATTATGAAGCGGTGCAAAATCTCTGGCGCGAGATCGCCGCAAACAAAACGCCCAAAGGGAACGACGCGATTTATAAAGGCTTTTATGAAGGCTGGTTTTGCGCTCCGTGCGCTGCATTCAAAACCGAGGACGAATATTTAAAAACCGAGGATTCCGACATTCCGCTCTGCAAAATCCACGAGCGACCGCTGGATAAGGTTTCTGAGGAAAGCTATTTTTTCCGCCTTTCGGATTATGATGAAAAACTGCTTGAAATTATCGCGGAAAATCCGAGCAGAATCCGACCGGAAGCGCGTCGGAACGAGGTCATTTCATTTATCAAAGGCGGCTTGCAGGATTTGTCAATCAGCCGCGAAAAACGCTCGGTTTCCTGGGGCGTTCCCGTTCCGAATGATCCGAATCACGTGATGTATGTCTGGCTCGACGCGCTTTCCAATTACATCACGGCAATCGGCTGGGGCAATGAAGAACGCGCGAGCGTCGGGTTTGAAAAATACTGGCAAAATGCGCATCACATCGTCGGAAAAGACATTCTGCGCTTTCACACGGTTTATTGGTGGTCGTTTTTACTGGCGGCGGGAATTGATTTGCCGAAAATGGTCTACGCGCACGGGATGTGGCTCGACGCGGAAGGGCGCAAAATGGGCAAAACGCTCGGCAATGTCGTCGAATTAGACGTTCTTCATACGCATTTTCAAACCGATTCATTGCGCTATTTTCTTTTGCGCGAGATGGTTTTCGGGCAGGACGGGAAATTTAGTTATGAAAATCTAATTGAACGTGCAAACGCCGATTTGGCAAACGGTCTGGGCAATTTATCGAGCCGCACGCTTTCGATGATCAACAAATATCGGAACGGCGAAATTCCGAGCGGCAAAATTCAGGAGCATAATTATATATACGCCAAGCGCGCGGGCGTAAACGCTGATGAGCAGGAACTTGTTTCTCAGCTTGAACTTGCAAGAGATGAGTTTTTGAGAAAGTTTGATAGTTTTGAGTTTAGCCTTGCCCTTGAAACAATTTGGGAAGTGATCGCGCGGATTGACAAGATGATTTCCGACGCCAAGCCTTGGGAACTGATCAAAGACGAAAATCAAACCGAAACATTAAATACAATTTTATACCGCGCGACGGAAACGCTTCGCTGGCTGTGCGTTTTGCTTTATCCGGTGATGCCGCAGGCGACAAAGGAAATTTACCAGCAAATCGGTTTAAGCGAGGATGTTTCAAAAATCAATCCTGAAAATCTAAAATACGGAGAATTACAAGCGGGAACGAAAATCGGCGAAACTAAAGCCGTTTTTCCGAGATTGGATAAACAGAAAAGTATGAGCGAG
>DATHTS010000242.1:0-6087 GCA_035462935.1 Pyrinomonadaceae bacterium | reverse complement strand
GTCGAAAAATCCGCCGCGATTGCAGGCTTGGCTGACGACATTAAAGATTTTCCCGGCAAATACGAGCAGTTGGTCGGCGAGCGCGGCATCACGCTTTCCGGCGGGCAGAAACAGCGCACGGCGATTGCCCGCGCCGTGATGCGAAACCCGCGCATTTTAATTTTGGATGATTCGCTCTCGGCGGTTGATACTTACACGGAAGAAAGAATCCTCCATAATCTGCGCGACGTTCGCGCCGAAAGAACCACGCTGATCGTTTCACATCGCATTTCAACCATCCGCGACGCCGATCTGATCTGCGTTCTCGAAGACGGGCGCATCGTCGAGCGCGGAACTCACGCGGAGTTGATTGAATTGAACGGCGAATACGCCGATTTGTATCAGCGCCAGCTTTTAGAAGAAGAAATCGAGGCGACGGATTAAATAAAGGGATGAAGGATGAGGGATGAAGTAAAAAAGCAATTTGTTTTCTTATTCATCCTTCATCCTTTATCCCTCATCCCTTCTTTTCGCCGCCTGCGCTCACGGCGAAAAATATTCTTCTTTTAATTAAATTTTTTCTCTCCCGGAAAACTTTTTTTCGAATTGTCGTGTCTAAGCAGAAAAGTTCTACAATTTGGCTCTGAAAATTTAATCTGTTCGAGGAGAGAAACTATGCGAAAAATCCCCGCCCTTTTAGCTTTTCTTTTGCTTGCCGCTTTTTGTATTTCCGCGCAGACCGAAGGCTCGCTTTACGCCGTCGGAAAAGAAGGTAACCAACTCGGCGCGTGTCCGCTCAAGCACACGGATGTTAAGGTCAGCATCAGCGGTTTTCTGGCTCGCGTTAAAGTTACGCAGGAGTTTGAAAATAATTTCAGCCAGCCGATTGAAGCCGTTTATACGTTTCCGCTGTCGCAGAATTCCGCCGTGGACGATATGACGATGCGAATCGGCGAGCGCACGATTCGCGGGCGTATTATGAAGCGCGAGGAAGCCCGCAAGGTTTATGAAACAGCGAAATCGCAGGGTAAAACGGCGAGCCTTTTAGATCAGGAGCGCCCGAACATTTTCACGCAGTCGGTCGCCAACATCCTGCCGAACGAGAAAATAATCATCGAGATCAGCTATGTCGAAACGCTCAAATTTGAAGACGGGCAGTATGAATTCGTCTTTCCGATGACGGTCGGACCGCGTTATATTCCGGGAACTCCGATTGGAAAACAAGGCGGCGGTTTTTCGCCCGACACAAACCGAGTTCCCGATGCCTCGAAGATTACGCCGATGCCGGCTTTGACTCGCGCCGGACACGATATTTCAATCGAGGTTAATCTGGACGCGGGCGTTCCGGTTGAAGGAATTAATTCTAACTCACACGAAGTTCAAATATTAAATTTAAGTCAGAACAGCGCGAAAATCTCGCTCAGAGATTTGACCGCGATTCCGAACAAGGATTTCGTTCTGCGCTACGACGTAACCGGAAAGCGAATCGAAGACGCGGTTTTGACGCATCGCGGCGGGCGCGGCGGATTTTTTACGATGATTTTGCAGCCGCCCGACAATTTTCAGATGCGCGACGTGACGCCGAAAGAGATTGTTTTCGTTCTCGACACGAGCGGCTCGATGTCGGGTTTTCCGATTGAAAAAGCCAAGGAAGCGATGAAGATGGCGCTCGAAGGATTGAATCCGTATGACACTTTTAATTTGATAACTTTTGCGGGCGATACGCATATTTTATACGAACAGCCGGTTGCCGCCACGCCCGAAAGTCTTGCGAGAGCGCAGCAGTTTTTGGAATCCAGAAGCGGAGGAGGCGGAACGGAAATGATGAAAGCGATTCGCGCCGCGCTTGCTCCAACCGAATCGCAAAAGCACATTCGAATCGTTTGTTTTATGACCGACGGCTTGGTCGGCAATGAAGCGGAAATTATCGCCGAGGTAGAGAAACACAAAAATGCCCGCGTGTTTTCCTTCGGTATCGGAAATTCGGTTAATCGCTATCTTTTAGACAAAATGGCGGAAGCCGGGCGCGGCGAGGTCGAATATGTTTCCTTGAAAGACGACGGGTCGGCTGCCGCCCGGCGTTTTCACGAGAGAATCCGAAATCCACTTTTGACGGATATTTCGATTGATTGGGGCAATTTGCCCGTTTCGGACGTTTATCCGGCACGGATTGGCGATTTGTTTTCGGCGAAACCGGTCGTCGTCAGCGGGCGCTTTTCAAAAGCGGCGAGCGGCTCGATAAAGTTGAAAGGCAAAGTCGCGGGAATGGATTATTTCAGGGAAATTCCGGTCGTGTTTCCCGAAAACGAGCCGAAACACGATGTTTTAGCGACTTTGTGGGCGAGAAGAAGAGTTGACGAATTGATGCTGAACCATCACAGGAACAGAAGTAAAGAAATTGAAGATACGATTACGAATCTCGGAATCGAATTTCGTCTTATGACCCAGTTCACCTCGTTTGTCGCGGTCGAGGAAAGAATCGTCAATCAAAACGGTCAGCCTATAAAAGTTGAAGTTCCGGTCGAAATGCCGGACGGAGTAAGCAGGGAAGGAGTCTTCGGAGTTTCCAGCGACCCGCATGGTTTTATTTATCAAAGGGGGAAAAGCAGAAGGGTGGCTGAAATGATAAATCAGCCTGCAAATGTTACCGCTTTATCCGTGGCGGTAGATAAAAAAGACAAAAGTTCCGATAATGAAAATAATACTAGACCGAGCCTGCCTTCAATAATCCAAGAAGATTCAAGTCAGATGACCGATGCGGCAAGACCCGATTCTTCAGGGCTTTCCGTTATGGGTGAAATTCTCCAGCGAATCGAAACTCATCAAAGCAGGCTGACTTCGCTCCGCGCGAACATAAAGAGTTCGAGATATAATGCCCAACTTGGCGAAACGGAAATTAACGAGGGAACAATAATTTATCTTCCCTTCAAAGAGGGCAGAGCGAATATTAGGATTGATTGGCTGAAACCGTCGCCGGAAATTTTATCTTTTGTAGACGGAAGATACGTTTTCTATCGCTCGAAACTAAATCAGGCGATGACGGGAAATGACGATCCGCAAAGATTTAACGCCTTTGCTTTCTTGAAGCTGTCGAAAGAGCAGTTAAAAGCAAATTACGCGGTGAGATACATCGGCGAAGAGCAAATAAACGGAAGCGTTCCGGTTTGGCATCTTCAACTAACGCCGAAAACGACTTCCGTTTACAAATCTGCTGAAATGTGGGTTGACGCCAGCGGTATGCCGGTGCAGATAAAGGTCATTGAAAACAACGGGGATTCTTTGACGATTCAGCTTTCTAATTTACAAAAGAATACGGTTGTGAGAAGGTCGGAATTTATGTTCAATCTGCCGAAAGGAACAAAAATAATCGAGAACTAAACTTTGGCGGATGAAGTTCGCTTGGCGCTGAGTTTGAGAAATTAAATTTCTCAAACTCAGCGATTTTTTATTTTAACGGTGGGCGAACGCCGTCTTTTTCATAGATTGCTCTGCCTTTCCAAGTTACGCCTTCGCCGCTCAAAACTTTAACCATTGAATTCATCAAAATTGCCGCGAACAAAGCCAAACCAATCGGCGTGAGAAAAGCGTAAAGCAGATTTACTTGCCATTCCCGATTAATTAAAACCAAAACGAAAACTTGTAGAATATAAGCCGTAAAAAAAGCGATAAACAAAAAAGTTTGTCCGAAAGCAAAAGCTAAAAAGGCAAAAAATACAGGCAAGACGCCGAAAAGTAAAATCGAGATTGCTCCGAAAACAGACTTTACAGGAGAAAATTTCATCCCCGCAAAAAGATTTTTGGTAAAGCCTTCCCAGATTTCCCGAAAACCTGAATACATTCGCGTTTCGAGCAAATCGGGTGCGTAATCAATTCGCAGCTTGAACCCGGATTTTTTCAAAATCTCCGCCAGTTTCAAATCTTCGCCGACTTCGCTTTTTACCGATTCAAAGCCGCCGATTTTCTCCAGAACTTCGCGCCGGAACATAAAGAAATTGCCGATGCCCAAGAATTCTTTTCGATTCGGATTGTTGACGCGATGGAGCGGCATCGCCAAAACGCAAAACCAGCCGAAAACGGGCATAAAAAGCTTTTCCCAAAACGAGGCGTAGATATATTTCGGGATCAAGGTTAGCGCGTCGAGGCGATTTGTTTCCGCATAGTTTACGACTGTCTGCAAGGTTTCGGGCGCAAAAACGATGTCGGCGTCGGTAGAGAGAATCCATTCGCCGCTTGATTTTTGAAAAGCCTGATGAAGCGCGTGCGGTTTGCCGAGCCACGTTTTATGAGGTTCGATTCCATCAACAATCTGGAATTTGGAATCTGGAATCTGGAATTTTAGTCTTTTGAGAATCTCTTTTGTGTTGTCGGTTGAGCGATCATTTAATACGATAATTTCAAAATTTTTGTAGGTTTGTTCGAGCATCGAACCGATGCTTTTCTCCAAGATGCGATCAGCCTCGTTTCTCGCCGGAACGAGAATGGAAATGAAAGGCTCGTTTTCGAGATTGTCGTTTTTATCCGGCTTAAGTGAGAGTTGATTTCGCAGACAATACCAAGTCCAAACGAATCCGGTGAGCCAGAGCGCGGCAATTGATGCGGCGAGAGTGTTTAGGAAAACTGTAAAACTTAGTTCCGGCATCTGGTTAAACTAAAACATATCCGGGCGCAAAAAAGAAAACCGCCTCAAACCGTTTGAAGCGGCTTTCACTATTCAATTGTATTTAAGGCTAAAAACTATCTGCCTTTTACTCTTACTTTTACAGATTTGCGTCCGAAACGTCTGGCTTCCGAGCAGCTTGCTACCCAGATGTCCAGCTTTCGTCCCTTTACCGAGCCGCCCGTATCGGCGACCAGATAATCTCCGCTGTATGAGCCTGCGTCCATAGAAATGCGCGTTCCGAGCGGTAAAACTCTCGGATCGGCGGCGACGACGCCTCGACGCACACCTCCGCCGGAGGCAGTTCTGCCTTTTAAGCAATAAGCTGTGGCGGTAAAGGATCGGGCGGTTGTTTTTTCGCCGCCTGAAGATGGGACGGCTTCGGGGGAATTGTTGATTTCAGTTGATATTTCTATTGTAGTGGTAGGTTTATTAACTTGCTTATTATCTTGTTTATCTTGTTTATCTTGCTTATCTTGTTTTTCCTGTCTTTCCTGTTTTCCTTGTTGTAAATACTCTTCCGAATTATTTGCTATGGTGATAGCGTTTGCCGTCGGTGTCTCTAAGTAAAATGCCCCGAATATCAGAGCAAAAAGCACCAAGACGACGCTTCCTCTAGTCAAACTTTTCATTATCAAATACTCCTAAAATTTTTATTTCCAATAAAACGCAAAAAAGGATTGATAGTGTTAAAAAACCATCAAAAACCCTTGTATTTTACTGTGTTAAATTGGATGGATCAGCGAAATTTTCGCTTTTATTTTAGCCGAAACTGCTAAAACAATTTAAAATGCTAACATGGTTTAACAACCCCTGTCTAGTCACATTAAATTATCTCGGCTTTCTTAATATCGCACTTTGTTGTAAATTAAGCAAGGCAGGTCGGCTAAAAGGGGCTGATTTTTCGCTATTTCAATCAAATTAAACGGAGAAAAACTGAATATGCAGGAACGTCGCGGAGGCGAGCGATACGTGGTTTCATTTCCCGTTCGTCTGGAATGGAAAGACGAAAACGGGCGCAAAATAACGGATGAAGGCTTGACGGAAAATGTCGGACCTCAGGGGGTTTTGGTGTATCTGCCGCGACATCTGCCGCCGGTGGGAAGCAAGGTTGATTTGACCGTTACGGAAAATGCCGAAGATGAAGTAACCGTCAAAGCGCAGGTAATAAGGCTGTCACGCAACCCTTCGCATCCGCAAGTCGCCTTGCAACTGACCGATTCCATTCGCGTGTGGAGAAAAAAAGTTTGGGAAATGGCAGGGGAAATTATCGCCGCGCAAAAACCGGATGAATTTGATGAATGGTAAGTTGGTAGGCAGTTGGCAGCGGCAGTAGGCAGTTTTTTATCTGGGCAAGAACTTTTCAGGATGCAGTATCATATTTCCAAGCATTTTGCCCACCTGCTCATATTCATTTGTCAACCTTTGACAAACTTCTGCTGATAAATAAC
>DATHTS010000241.1:0-1798 GCA_035462935.1 Pyrinomonadaceae bacterium | reverse complement strand
AATTTTCGACAATCTTTTCCGGGCATAACAAAACACGGCGTTTTAAGCTTAACGTCAAGGTTATAAAAGATAAGTATTCTTATTTAATCGTTTTCGGAATGATTTTTCAGGTAAACCGCTCCGGCTGCGACGGCGGAAAACAAAAAAGCGTAGTAATCATTCTGCCATTTATTCGGGCGGTTCCAGTATCTTTCCAGCTGCGGGTAAGTTGCGAGCAATGTTTCAAACGCTTTCTTTTCAGTCGGCGTTTTGCTATTACCCAAGACGAACTTGATTTGCTCAAGCGTTACTTCTTCAGTCTCTAAATTGTTCTTCACGGATCCAGATTTAATCCATCCGGCAATCTTTTCCAAATCGGGTGATCGCTTTTGGTATTGGCTGATGGATTTGATGACGACCGTTTTGACCGCAAAGCTTTCAAAAAGCTTTTGCAGAATGCCGTTGATTTCCTTGAGCAAGCCTCTCCTTGATTTTCGTTGCCTGATGGTTTTAACCGACACATAGACCAAATCAGCGCCCGCAAAAACGGCGATTCCCAGCTCCCGCTTCCCGGGAGCGATTGCCAAAATGACGTTTGGTGACGAGTTCATCGGCGTGGAAGAAAAATCGCTTTGTTTAAGCGATTGATTAGCTGCTCAAAGTTTTAAACTTATTAGTTTCCTTGAATTTTCTTGCTTCTTTCTTGAACCAGAACGGTGATGTGGCGGCGTATTTTGTCCGCTTCGAATTCGCTGATGCGGTCGGCGCGAAGCGTTTCTAAATACGTGCAGTAATCCATCTCGCGGGCGTTTTGAAGATTTATTCTACCCGCCAGTCCGGGCTGCTTGATGGAGTTTTCCAGTTCCTTCCGGCAGAGGCGAACGTAGCCCTCGAAAAGAACGCTGACGGGCAGCCCGTAAAGAATAGAGAGTTTTACGGCTTCCTTAAAACCCGGTGTTCTCTGACCGGTTTCGTAGCGCGAAAGTTGATAAGTGCTGTTGTGCCCCAAAAGGACGGCGATTTGTTTTTGCTCGTAGCCGAGACGCTTGCGTCTCAGAGCCAGGAGACTTGAATTTATGTTCGGCATCTTTGTTTTTTTATTAATTTTTTTTTGGAGGTCGAATGCGTTATCAATAGCGTAACAATTATTACAAAACAAAAATAGCGGGAAAAATTTGCCGCCAGCGGCAATTATTAAGCAGACCCTCCCGCAAAAATGAATTTCAGTGGATACCTATGAAAGAGAATCGTTCTTGTCTTCCAGTGAATGACGCTCAGAAGGCGGTGGCAATAATCCCTTTTGATATTAATGAAAGATAATGAAACTCGCTTGCGGAAAAATCTGAAAAATTCATAAAAAACGCTTCAGATAACCCGCTTTCTGCCAATCAGGACTACGCCGAAAATTTCATATTTTATCCAATTGTGATCTATAATCATTTTCCGGTTTCGATTATTATCAAAATATTATGAGTAAACAGCTTGAACAGTTTCAGCGAGATGGATTCCTCATAATTGAAGGATTTAATTCCGCAACCGAGTGTGACGAGTTGATAAACAGGGCGGCGGAACTTACGGCAAATTTTGACTGTGATGGACATCCGTCCGTCTTTCAAACTTCCGAGCAGGAGCGAACCAGCGATGATTATTTCTTAAGTTCCGGTGACCGCATCTCTTTTTTCTTTGAAAATGACGCCTTCGACCGTAATGGTAGGCTCAAGAATGACCTGTTTCATTCGCTCAACAAAATTGGACACGCTTTGCACGATCTGGATCCGGTTTTCAATCGCTTTTCCCGGTCGCCGCAAATGAAACGTCT
>DATHTS010000240.1:0-4782 GCA_035462935.1 Pyrinomonadaceae bacterium | reverse complement strand
CTGGCTCGAAACAAACGTCGGCAGATTCCACATCAGAATGCCGATTGTCAGCAAAGCAACAATAGAAAGTGTCCATTTGCGCATAGTTATAATGCCCAGACCTTTAGCCGTTTTCATAAATTTTTGTAAACTCCTCAAAATATTTGTATTAGATATTGGTTGTTGAACTGATCAATCGTCCTAAGAAGGTCAAGTCGGGGAACTCTGACTTCAGTAAAAACCGCAAAGGGTTAAAATCGGAATAACCGAAAGTGCGTGCCGGAAAATCTGCAAAGCTCTGAAGTAATAGAAATTTGCAAGCTATACGGAAAAAGATTTCCTGATTCTGTTATCACCGTGCTGGGGTAATAACAGTCAGAAGCCTAACTCCGCATAGCTTATCTGAAACCGGTAAACCTGCCTCGATCCGATGCTTACACAAAATTGTAAAATCTGTCAGGCAATATTCAGTTATCTTGAAAAAAGAAAGAGCGGCTGAAATTAATATCCCAGCCAAAAAGATAAAATTAGGACACAGCCAGTAATGAGAGAGATTATTTCAAATAGGAAAACCTCTGTATATAGGCTAATATCCATTTTTTTTGTAGGAAATTTCCTTTTGTTTTTGTCAGTGTTTGTCCTACAAGGGAAGTTTTCAGCCGGAGAATCGGAAGCGGTTTTGGAATTCCGGGATGAATGAAAAATAAGATTCAATTTGCGGCTGAAACGAGTCGAATTTTTCTTTAATACTGATAAATAAAGGCTCAGTTATCAATTATCCACTATCAATTATCAATTAATTTTCAGAGTTTATTTATACCGAGTTGCGTGAAAAAAATGAAAAATGTTAAGAGGCGGTCTCTGACCGCCAACGTCCAATAAAATCAACCTCTGGCGGTCACAGACCGCCTCTAAACGACAAGTTTTTCTCCTTTTTTTCACGCAAATTGGTATTACTGCAAAATAGTTGACAGTTGATAATTGATAGTTGATAGTTTTGCCGTTATAACTTGCAGAGTTATCTTAACGAAAATCAAAGAAATTCTCTTTTATGTTCAGATTTTTGTATTTAATGATTTTATAAGAGCTTGCGGTCAACGGAATAGCGGATTATCTCGGCGTTGGTTTTCATATTCATCTTCTCGAGAATACGGGCGCGATAGGTGCTGATCGTTTTGACGCTCAGGTTTAAATCTCCGGATATTTGACCGACGCTTTTGCCGTTTGCGATTGAATTAAAAACCTGAAGCTCACGGTCGGACAGAGATTTATGCGGCTCGTCCGGGTGATTGCCCTCGATGTGGTAGGCGAGAAGCTCGGCAAGCTGCGGGCTGATATATTTGCCGCCCCGATAGACTTTCTTTATTGCCGCGACAAGCTCTTCGGGAGCGGTTTCTTTATTCATATATCCGGCGGCTCCGGCTTTGAAAACCCGCACGGCGTATTGGTCTTCCGGGTACATACTCAAGATAATAACGGGCAGTGAAGGATAATCCCGCTTTAAATCCTTAAGCGTTTCCAAACCGTTTCGCCCGGGCATTGAAATATCGAGAACTATCACATCCGCCTTCACTTCTCGCGCCAGATTAAGCAATTCAATACCGCAGCTTGCTTCGCCGACAATCGTCATTTGACGGTCGCTGTTCACGATTTCCCTGATTCCGCGCCGCACAATTGCGTGGTCGTCTGCAATCAAAACTTTAATCATCTTGTTTGAAAAGTTTATCTTTAAAGTTTATGGAAGCGAAACTGTCAGTAAAACCGTCGTTCCGGTTTCCGTTCCTTTAAAAATTCGGAGTTTGCCACCGATCAAACGCGCCCGCTCGCGCATCCCGAAAATACCGAGCGAACTGCCGCTGCTTACCGTCTCAAGTTCAATTCCTTTGCCGTTATCTTCGACGCGCAAGACCAGCTCCCGGTCTGTTTTTTTTAACTCAACCGCGACCGAATTTGCCCCGGAATGCCGCATTATATTTGTTAAAGATTCCTGAAGAATACGGAAAACCGAGATGGAAAACTGCCCGTCTATTTCAATATTTTCAGTATTTGAAGAGAATTTGCAGGGAATACCCGTTCGCCTCTCAAATTCCTTCACCTGCCATTCGATGGCTGCGACCAAGCCGAGATCATCCAGAACGGCAGGTCGCAGTTCGGTCGCAATCCGGCGCACGGTTTGAATCGTCTTATCGGTCAATTGAAGCAAATCTTTTATTTTTTCATCCGCAGAATCCGATTTAACCTGACCGCCGTCTTTTATGTGTCGGCTGAGCAAATGAAGCTCCATTTTCAATCCGGTCAGAAGCTGTCCGAGTTCGTCGTGAATCTCAAGCGCGATTTGCTTTCGTTCTTCTTCCCGCAAAGTTTGCTGATGAAGCGAAAGAGCCAGAAGCTGTTGGCGGGAATTTTGAATTTCCCGAACGGCTTTGGTCCGCGATGCAGCCAGCCCGCACAAAACAAACCCCTCAATAGCGAAGATAACAAGCCTCTGGGTTTCTACAATGTCAGTGCCAAACCATTGAAATTCGGGCGCGATAAAAAAGAAATCAATTGTAATCCCGGAAAGCAGTGTCGCCAAAACTCCAGGTCCGAGTCCGCTGCGCCAGGCGGTGATTATAATAGCGACCAAAAATAAAGGTGAAGATAAAGGTTTGACTAATCCCCAGATTGACCAAGTTAAAAGAAGCGCGCCCAAAACCAGCAAAACCGCCGTTCCATAACGGACAGCAAAAGAATTGAAGGTAGAAAACGGTTGTTTTCCATTCATATTGGGCAAGATTTGCATTAAATTGCCGGATAAAAATGAATTTAAATGCAATCCAAACTGACGCGGTTAATTAATAATTCTACCAAAACAAACAGAAAACAGCGAAAGACCGTTTAACAAATCCGCCGGTTTTATAAAATGGGCGGCAAAGTGATGAATAACCAATCGAATTTGTAAACGGAATAAAATCTATTACTTATTCAGTCTATTCATCCTTGAATTCTTCCGCTCATCACAAATTTGTTTTTTTTCCAAAGATTGTATTGTAAAAAAGTTATATCGTCGAGTGGCAAATTATAAATAAACATTAATAAAGAAAGACCACTTGCGAGAATAAATTTATAACTGAGAGGTCTTATATGATTAATAACTTAAACGGCAATAATTTTCCCGCAAATAATCACCGCAACGCTTCTGCGACAGCGCAAGGCGAGCAGCTCGAATCAATCAAATCCGTAACCAATCTGCTTTTACGGAAAATCGAGGCTCTCGAAAACGCCCTGCCCGACGTTTCTTTGCAGCCGTTCCGAAAAGGGGCGAATTTGGATGAAATAGTCAATTTATTTGAAAAAAGCTTGATAAAAAACGCTTTAAAGGAGACGAACTGGAACCAGAAAAGAGCCGCTCAGATGCTGGGAGTAAAGCCGACTACCTTAAACGCGAAAATCAAACGCTACCAAATTTCCTAGGAAAATTTCGGAACTGAAAAGCAGAGGTGAAAATATGCTGCAGAAATATAAACAAAATGGATTGGATGACAGTTTTGTCTCCGCAATCAATGCGATAAATTTTGAAGAAAAAATCACGACGGATACCAAGCATTGGGAAAAGACAAATCTCGAACTGCCGGCTGCCGCAAGCGCCGGTGATGCGCGCGAAATCGTCAGGTTTTTAAGCCGTGAAAACGCTTCTTTCAGAATTAACGAACTGCAAGCGGCAGAACCGCGCCGCGTTTTCGAGCCGCAAAAACTTGCCGCATATGAAGCATGGGGAATAATTATCCGGGATGAAAATTCCATCCGGCTTTCCGATTTAGGGCTGGAGCTTGCAAAAAGAAACGCCTTTGAAAAGCAGATTTACCGGCAAATCTTGTCAAATTTGCCGCAGTATTCCAGAGCAATCGAATGGATGTCCAATCAGAATTTGCGGATTATAACTTTTCACGATTTGGCAAATTTCTGGGAAAACAGTTTTCCCGAACTGCTTCTCGGCGAGAAGGATTCGAGGGAAATCGAAACTGTCGCCCTGAGTTTTTTCAGTATCTGCCATGCGGCTGAACTCGGAATTATGACCATCGGGAAACGCGGTCAGCCGACGCGCTTAAATATTGATGTGCAGGAACTGAGGAGTTTTTTGAAAAAAGATTATCTCCCGGAAAGCTTTGTTTTACCGGCGGAATTTGAAAACGATTCTTCATCAAAGTTTCAACAGCAAAACCTGCGAATTTATATTTCTCCGGGACAGAGAAGAGAAGTTGATAATCTGGTTGAGTTAGCGGAACTTGCGGATTTTGAGGCGCTGGTCGCAAGCGATGTCTGTTTAGAAAACAGTCTTTTCAGCCCGGCGCGCGTCGCGCAGATGCAAAAATGCGATTTCGGCTTGTTTATTCTCGACAAAACACATTGCCGGAAACAGGAAAACGGCAGTTTGGAATTGAGAAACGAAAAGATAATCGAAATCAACACGGCTCTCGCTTTGTTCAACGAAAAAATCGTCCTGTTCTGGGATGAGGACGAAAGTTTGCCGCAAATTATACAAAATACGAAGCTGAATATTTTGATGAAAACCGATTCGGAATGGGAATCGGGCATTCAAATCGTGAAGGCTTTGAAAGAGTTTAGAGATAAGCTGATTTAGCAATCTTTTCTGTTTAGCCTTAAATCACAAAAAGAAGATTTTCAATTAAAAAGGGGCTGATTTTTATCATAAAAATTAAAGATTTCTATAAAAATTGTAATTCCAAACATCATATAAAATATGATGTTTTGGAGTTTTTCAGCTCTCTCCACAATGCTCCCGGCTTTTCTGATTTAAATAGT
>DATHTS010000239.1:0-1789 GCA_035462935.1 Pyrinomonadaceae bacterium | reverse complement strand
TTAAATTATAATCGAGGCGTTTTTGCGCCAATAAAAAGCGGTTATGCGCTCTTCGCATAACAATTTCCCGCAAAACGACCGCGCCGATCAGCATACCGCTCGCGCCGATTCCCGCCGGAATCCAAGGCGCTTCGCCACTTCCTTCGTGCAAAATTCCCCAGATTAAAAAAAACGAGGCGATTGCCGCCGCCGCCGCCAAAAAATAGAAACTCGAAGCCGGAAACCAAAATGGGCGGCGATGACGATAACTACTGCGCCTGTCGAGGCTGGAAGTAATTTTTTGCATCGAATGTCGGGGGATTTTTCTTTCTTGTCAGTTTTTCTTTCAAGAAATTATTACAATTTAACACAAAAAAACTCTGAAAGTGAAATTTATCTTTTATTTATCTGCACACAAGCCTTTATTCGCCTATCAGAAAGGCTTTTGTTAGAATCAAACGGAAATGGAAAGCAGAAAAAAGAAAAAAACAAAACAAGAGATTTTCGACTCCATTCGCAAGCCAACCGCTCCGCCGACCAGACAAATCGGCGAAAATCAACCCGCCGAAAAAATTCATCCTTCGCGGCGAAAGACAAAACATAAAAAAAAAGATAATTTAGAAGAATAATCTATGAATTTCCTGCAAAATTTTTACCGCAAAATTATCCGTCCCAACATCTGGGCTAGACCGGGAATGGAAGTAATCTTTCGCGCCGAATTAATGCCCGGACGCGACCGTCAAGAAAGAACATTTCGCATAAAAGAAGTTTTAGATAACGGGCGCGTTATTCTGGACAATTTTCCGGGAGAACGGCGGCAAAGCGAGTTTGAGCCGATAAACTTCAAACGCTGATTCCAAAAGCTACCAATTATAAACTTTTCCGACCTCGAGTATCTCCAAAGTCTCAATCTCCAATTCCTCCAGCTGCCGAACAATCTGTTCACGATACATCGGCTTTAAATTTATAACAAAAATCGGGCAGTTTTGATGTTTTATATTTTGCAGTTCACATTTAAGCGATTTTGGAGTTAAATGATGTGAAGCCTCTGCTAATTCGGAAAGTTCGTCGGGAAAAGCGCACTCAATCAAAACCGCGTCGAGATGCGTTTCTTTATTTAATTCTTCCCAAAATTCGCTCGTCGAAGCGGTATCGCCGCTGATCGCAAATTTTGTTTTTCCGTCGGAAACAATAAAACCCACCGACGGAACCTTGTGATTAACTTCGACGGCTTTGACGCGCAGATGTTTTACATCGAATTCCCTGCCGGTTTCAAAAGCCCAATATTCCAAAACAGCTCCATTTTCATTTTTTAGTTCGGAAAATCTCGGATAAACTGACCAGTTAAAAATATCGCGTTCGAGAATTTCGATAACTTCTTCAGCGGCATAAACCCGCACCGCTTCCGTTAGATTAGAAAACAAATCATCAATAAAAAGCGGCAGCCCGGCAATATGATCGAGATGTGCGTGAGTTAAAATGACATCGCGGATTTGATTTTTTTGTTCCCTGGTGGACGAAAATGCTAAACTCCCGGCGTCAATCGCCACGCGGTCATCAATCACAAAACACGACAAATGTTGCCGCGCCGAAGCAGAGCCGTCTTCATCGAAAGTGCTGGGAAGAAGTTGAAATTTCACCCGGTTTTTGTTTCAAGTTTAGTTTTTATTCAGTTTAATATGGCACATCTAAATAAAAATTTGAAATTTAAATTTATCTTGCACAGGTTTGAGCGCGCCCGCCGTCAATTTCATACGTTACGCCCGTAATCCAGGCGGCTTTTTCAGAAGCCAAAAAATAAATCAAGTCG
>DATHTS010000238.1:0-4471 GCA_035462935.1 Pyrinomonadaceae bacterium | reverse complement strand
GAACTTCCCGGAAGAAAAGCAATTATGCTTTTCTCAGACGGGTTTAAATTAAAATCAGACAACCAACCAAACCGCATCATGGAAAGAATGCGGGTTTTGGCTGATATGGCAAATCGCTCGTCGGTTGTAATTTACACGCTTGACCCCCGGGGATTGGATGCTCCCGGAATGGCAAATGCCAATGATGATATAAGACAAGTAATTGGCAGCGGTTTTAATCCAGCTAATTTAGAAAGTCAAAGAACTCGGCGTGCCGCCGATTACCTCGATCAGCAACAGAGCCTTCGTTATTTAGCTTATGAAACCGGCGGCATTCCGTTTATCAATCGGAATAATCTCAATAACGGATTGCAGCAAGCCGTTAGCGAATACGCCAGCTACTACCTGCTCGGTTACCAACCCGACGAGGATACTTTTGACCCCAAGAAAAACAAATTTAACAATCTGGAAGTGAAGGTTACACGACCGGAGTTAAAAGTCCGCTATCGCAGCGGCTTCTTTAGCGTAACGGATAAAAAAATTCTAAATGGGGCGCAAACCCCACAGCAGAAATTGTTGACAGCGCTGACTTCACCGTTTAGCGCGACGGGCATTAATTTAAATCTCTATCCGGTTTATCAAAATGTTGAGAAAACCGGCAATATTATTCAGGCTTTGATTTACATTAACGCGAAAGATTTAAAATTTACAGAAGCGGCGGATGGGAAACGAAAAGCGAATTTCGATCTTATCGCTATGACTTTCGGTGATAACGGCGTTCCGATTGACAGATACTCCAAAAATTACACCCTCGAAGCCGCAGAAGATGTTTATCGGAATATAATGGAAAACGGCTTTGTTTACACGCTTCCGGTACCAATTAAAAAATCCGGCGCTTATCAATTCCGCATTGCTTTGCTCGATACAAATTCAAATAAAGTCGGTTCAGCATCACAGTTCATCGAGGTGCCCGATATCAAGAAAAGAATGGCTCTCTCCAATATTGTACTGGATAATTTCACGGCGAAAGAATGGCAGGAGGTGAAACTCGACGGAAACGGCGGTAATAGCGAAAAAACAGTTCTGTTTGATACGGTATTGCGCCGGTTCAAAGTCGGTACGATAGTCCTCTACGACTATTTTGTCTATAATCCGAAAAATAGCCGACAAATCGAAACTCAATTGCGGTTAATAAAAGACGGAAAAATAGTTTATGAAAAGAATCCGACACCGTTAAAAATCAAGGAGCATTCTGATTTACTTCGTCTGCCGGTGGCAGGCACGCTTACACTCGGAAAAAATCTGGAAGTGGGAAATTATGTTTTGCAAGTAATCGCCATAGATGGAAGAAGCGGAAAGGAGTTCGCTACTCAGTTTGTCGAATTTGAAGTTATTAATTAATTCGATTTAAGTAATCGAACGGAATAATTTTAAGAAAAGGGAAACCACAGATAAACACGGATAATTCGATTTATTTACATCTTTGTTAATCTGTTCCCATTTGTGGTTCCATTCTCTATTTAATTTCATCCGGTTACTTACCAATAAAATTGATTAATTCCAAGTTTAGCCAAAAAAAATGCTAAACTTGGAATTTCTTTTTATGGACATAATCGTCGGAACAGCCGGACATATCGACCATGGCAAAACTGCTCTGGTAAAGGCTTTGACAGGCGTTGATGCAGACAGGCTTCCCGAAGAAAAACAGCGCGGCATAACGATTGACATCGGTTTTGCCGAACTCGATTTGGGCGAGGTTCGCATCGGGTTTGTTGACGTTCCCGGACACGAAAAGTTCGTCAAAAATATGCTTGCCGGAGCGAGCGGTATTGACGCGGTCGCGCTTGTCATCGCGTCTGACGAAGGCGTGATGCCGCAGACACGCGAGCATTTTGAGATTTGCCGGCTTTTGGAAACAAAAACAGGTTTGGTTGTCCTGACGAAAAAGGATTTGGTTGATGAAGAATTGCTCGAACTGGTTAAACTAGACGCTTCTGAACTTGTTGAAAACTCGTTTCTCGAAAACGCGCCGATGATTCCTGTTTCGGCGAAAACGGGGGAAGGAATCGAGGAATTGAAACGCATTTTGCTCGAAACCGCCGCGAAGATTCCGAATCGAAAAAACGAGACAATCGCACGCCTGCCGATTGACCGCTCGTTTACGGTCAAAGGTTTCGGCGCGGTTGTAACGGGAACGCTGATTTCCGGCGAAATCAGCGAAGGCGAAGAACTCGAAATTCTGCCGCTTTCGCAAAAAGTCCGCGTGCGCGGAATTCAAACACACGGAAAATCCGTCAAAACCGCTAACGCCGGGCAAAGAACCGCCGTAAATTTGGGCGGCATCGAACATTCGGAAATCGAGCGCGGAATGGTTCTGGCTGAGAAAAACGTCTTGCGCCCGGCGCAGATTTTCGATGCCGAAACCGAAGTTCTGGAAGACGCAAAACGGAGTTTGAAATCGCGCCAGCGTGTGCGTGTTCATATCGGCACGATTGAGGCGCTCGCGCGTGTTCAGGTTTTGAATGAAGCGAATGAAATCGCGCAGGGCGGGAAAGATTTCGTCCAACTGCGGCTCGAAACGCCGATTGTCGCCGTGCCGAACGAGCGATTCATCATTCGCAGCTATTCGCCGCAAATCACGATTGCGGGCGGAAAAATTCTCGACGCTCCGGCGCAGAAACATCGCCGCAAGGACATCGCAAACGTCAGAAAACACCTGCAAAATTTAATCGAATCTGAAAATGATAAAGCAAGACAAATAAAACTTTTTCTTGAAACCGCCGGCGAACACGGTTTAACATTTTCGGATTTGCAGGCGCGAACCGCCTGGCGCGCTGAAATTTTGCAAAAGGCAATTCGTGAAAACATTGAGAAAAAAGCGTCTGTTGAAGCCGAAAGTTTTTACATCGCCCGAACGCCGTTTGAGAATTTAAAGACCAGAACTCTGGCGGAAATTGAAAATTTTCATAAACGAGAGCCGCTAATCAAAGGCATTCTGCGCGAAACTCTGCGCGAGAGAATCTTCGCGCGTTTGCCGCCGGAAATCTTTAAAGCCGTTCTTTCAAATCTGGAAACCGAAAATAAAATCGCGGCGGAAAAAGACATCGTGCGTCTCGCTTCGCACAGCTTGGAGCTTTCCGCTGAAGAAAAACAAATCCGCGAAAATCTGGAGAAAATTTATCGAAAAGCCGGTTTGGAAGTTCCGACGCTGGAAACCGCTTTGCAGGAAGCTATACGCGGAACAAAATCTTCGCCTGAAAAGTCGCGCAAAATTTTTCAGCTTCTCTTAAATTCCGGCGAGATCGTGAAAGTTACCGAGGAGTTTTTCTTTGCAAAAAAAGCGATTGATGATTTGATAAATAAAATGCGCGAATTTGCCGAGGCGAAAACAACCGACAGATTGATAGATGTGGCGATTTTCAAGGAAATCGCGGGCGTTTCGCGCAAATATGCGATTCCGCTGCTCGAATATTTTGACCGCGAGAAAATTACGCGACGAGGCGGTGATAAAAGATTAGTTTTATAATGAGAAAATTCCTAACGGCAAAGTGGCGCGATTTGGTGATGGCGAATTATGAAGTTGAGCCGTTGCTTTTGCAGGAGTTCGTTCCGCGCGGAACAACCCTTGATTTTCACGAAGGAAAATGTTTTGTCAGTCTCGTCGCCTTTATGTTTCTCGACACGCGCGTTTTGGGCGTTCCCGTGCCGTTTCACATCAATTTTGAAGAGGTGAATTTGCGCTTTTACGTCAAGCGCGAAACGGCGGAAGAAATCCGCCGCGGCGTTACTTTTATCAAGGAAATCGTACCGCGTTTTGCGATTGCCACAGTCGCGCGTGTTTTTTACGGCGAGCCTTACGAGGCTTGGCGGATGAGCCACGCGAAAACGGGAAATGAATTAAGCTATACTTGGCGGAAAGGCGGCTGCGAAAATCAGGTAAAAGTGGAAATCGGTGCAAACTTGGGGGTTCCCGAAGAAAATTCACACGGCGAATTTATCATCGAGCATTATTGGGGCTACACTAAACGAGGCGCAAACCGCACGGACGAATACAAAGTCGAGCATCCGAAATGGGAGCTTTTTTCTGTAAAAAATTACGAGATCGCGGTTGATTTCGATAAAACTTACGGGGAAAGATTCGCCTTTTTGAGCGGTAAAAAACCCTATTCGATTTTGCTGGCGAAAGGCTCCGAAATTGCGGTTTATAAAGGAGCGAAAATTTAATGGATAATGGATAACGAAAAATTAAAAGCATTATCCATTTTCCATTATCCATTTATGAGTATTATCGGCATTGTCGCAATCGCGCAAAACTACGCCATCGGAAGGGGCGGCAAATTGCCGTGGCATTATTCGGCGGATTTGAAGTTTTTTAAAGAGACGACTTTAAATAATGCGGTCGTAATGGGCTTTAATACGTGGAAATCAATCGGTAAGCCTTTGCCGAAACGTTTGAATATTGTCCTCAGCCGAAGCGCCGAAATCGAAAATC
>DATHTS010000237.1:0-11210 GCA_035462935.1 Pyrinomonadaceae bacterium | reverse complement strand
AATTCGGACGCTGCAAATGCAAATCCCGCGAATGCAAATTCAGCGGCGAACAATCAATAGGAAACAGGCAACTTTTTGCCGCGAATTTAATCTAATTTGCTTTTTTGAAAAAGGATTCGGAAAAAGGAAATCCCAATGGGGAAGCGCAAATATTCTGCCGAATTTTTGAGTCCGATTGTTGCTGAATCACTGTCTTTCGCAGAAGTTTTGCGGCGACTGGAATTAAAACAAACAGGCGGATCGCAGGCATATATAAAAAAATTGGCGCGGGAGTTTAGTATCAGCACCGATCATTTTCTGGGTCGAGCGCGTAATCACGGTGATAAACATCGAGGCGGACCGAAAAAAGCAGCCGCCGAAGAAATTCTTGTTTTACGCGACCCCCTCGCGCATCCCGAAAAAGCGTACAAATTGCGGCGGGCAATGATTGAAACCGGAATTCCTTATATTTGCAGTCTGTGCGGAATTAAAGATGTTTGGAACGGAAAATCGTTGATGCTTACGGTTGACCATATAAACGGGCATCGTTATGATAATCGCAGGGAAAATCTAAGATTTCTTTGTCCGAATTGTCATAGTCAAACTCCTACATTCGGAATGAGCTTGGGTTTGACCGACGTTACAACCTGCAAGCGCAGATCGGTTTTTTACCGGCAAAAGCAAAAAGCGAAAAAGAAATAGTTATTTGAATTTTTATTTTGGGGACGTGGCGGAACAGGTAGACGCGCAGTGTTGAGGGCGCTGTGGGGAGACCCGTGAGAGTTCGAGTCTCTCCGTCCCCACCATAATTTTAATTTATAAAAAAGGTCTGGAGTTTATCTTCCAGACCTTTTTTGTTAAAAAATGGAGAATTTAACCGTTAAATACTTTTTCGGATTCTGCCTGAAATCATAAATTAATTTTGTTCCCTCGGTCGTGATTTGGTTAATGTTTTGCGAGGTTTGGTTAAGATTATTGTAAAGCGCTTCGTCGGTTAAAAGTTTTCCGACAGTGCCTTGTCCTTGTTGGGCGTTGGTAATTAAGATTTCGAGTCTTTGGGAAGTTGTATTAAATCTCGCCAGCGTGTTTCGCGCTTCTTCATAAAGCTGTTCATCGCGCAAAAGCTTTCCGAGCGAGCCTCTGCCTTGATTAATATCGGTGGTAATCAAGCCGACATCCGTAACGATTCTATCCAGACTTTGCAGGGAAGGTTTTATATCACGCATTGCGTCGCGGACATCCTGAATGGCGGCGCGTGTTTCGTTATAAACCGCGTCGTCGGTTAAGAACTTTCCGGCAGTTCCGCGCCCGGAGCGCAAATCACGGGAAATTCCTTCCAAATCGGTAATTGTTTTATTTATATTATTATAAAGAGACGGGTCATTTAAAAGTTTGGCGGCAGTTCCTTCGCCTCGATTTATGCGGTCAATCGTGTCTTGAAGCCTTGACATCGTCGCCCTCGCTTCGATAACTGTCGCATCAAGATTTGTATAAAGCGTTTCGTCATTTACAATCCGACCGAGAGTTCCTTCGCCGCGATTGGCTTTGTTTAGAATCTCGTTGGCGGGTATGGAGAGCTTATTAATTTGCTGTAAAAGCTCATTTCCGGTTTGAGTAAGCTGGTTTATGGAAATTGCCTCGCTCGACTGCAAAACGGAATTTTCCGAAACCGGCGAGCCTTTTGTCGTGCCGGGCAGAATATTTATCATTTTGTCGTTTGCAAGCAGGGAAGTGGAGACAAGGCGGGCGGTTGAATCGGTGCGAACCCGTTCGGTAATCGGTCTTCCGTCAAGAGTTTGAGTAACCTGCAGCAAAGCCTCGACTTTTTCATCTTCCGGGCTGTCGGGCGGAAGAAATTTGACTTCTTCGACTCTTCCGATTGGCACACCGGCAAGTTGAACTTCCGCGCCTTCGCGCAACCCGTCGGCGCTGGCGAAACGGGCTTTAAGCTGCATCCTTTTCTCAAACGGATTAAATTCGCCGGTCGAATTTATAATCAAAAAACCCAGAACGACGAGCGCGACCAGAACAAAAATCCCGACGCGGAGATGGCTGAATCCTAAACTTCTTTGTGTTGACGGCATAGTTTTAAGTTTTTGGTCTTGGGTCTTTGGTCTTTGGTCTTTGATTTAAAGATTTCTCAAAGACCCAAGACCAAAGTCCGAAGACTGAAAATTTATTTCCCTGTAATAAAACGTTTAATATAAACATCTTCGTTGGCAAAAAGCTCTTCTTCTTTGCCGCTGAAGATAATATTTCCTTCTCTGAGCATCATTATTTCGGTGTTTATAATACACAAACGGTTGCCCTCTTCTTCAAAAACGACGTTTCCGTTTTCGTCAACAATCGCGTATTCGGAACAGAGATATTCCAGGTTTTTCATTTCGTGAGTAACGAAAATTGAAGAAACGTCCTGTAAATCACGCAATTTGATGGCAAGCTCGCAGATGGTTCGCGCCGTCGGCGGGTCAAGCCCGGCGGTCGGTTCATCGAACATGACGATTTGCGGATCGCCAACTAAGGCGCGGGCAATCCCGACGCGCCGACGCATCCCGCCCGAAAGCTCGTCGGGCATTTTGTCAATGGCATCCTCCAAGTCAACAAACTGAAGCATCCGCCGAACTTCCCGTTCAACTTCCTCTTCCTCCACGCCTTGCTCATGTAACCGGTATGCGACGTTATCATAAACCGAAAGCGAGTCGAACAATGCGCCTTCCTGAAAAATCATCCCGATTTTTTTACGGACGCGCATCATTTCTTCCTCGTTGTAATCGGTGATGTCTTCGCCGTCTATCAGAATTTGCCCATCGTCGGGCTTAAGAAGTCCCAAAATCAGGCGAATGATGGTGGATTTTCCGCCGCCGCTGCGACCGAGAATTATTTTTGTTTCGCCGCGCCGGACGGTAAAGCTCAAGCCGTCCAAAATTACCTTATCGTCAAAGGAAAGAAAAACATTTTGAAATTCAATTGCCGGAATAATGCGGTCAGGTTGGTCAACCGCTTCCTCCAAATCCGTAGGAATAGCCTCGGAATTGGTTTCCGGTTCTAAAATCGTTTCTTCGGCTGCGGTCGGAGAGAGCATAAATTAATTTTGTAATTATAACGATTAAATCGGTTTAATGTCGAGGATTGTTTGCAGGGCTTTGGAAAGAAAAAAGTCAACGATAATGACGACAATTGAAGCAAGCACAACAGCGCTCGTCGTCGAACGCCCGACGCCGACCGTGCCGCCCGTTGTGTTAAGCCCTTTATAACAAGAAATGCTCCCGATAATTAAACCGAAAAATAAAGGCTTGATTACTCCGCCGATAATGTCTTGAATAGAGATTCCGTTGCGAACCGAGCTTATAAATTGACTGTAATCCTGCCCGTAAACGGTTGAAGCGACTACGCCGCCGCCCATAAGTCCGAAAATGTCGGCGGCGACAGTCAGAAAAGGAAGCATAAAAATTAAGGCGATAAGGCGCGGCGCGACGAGTTTTCGTGACGGGTTTGTTCCCAGAGAGCGCATCGCATCAATTTGCTGTGAAACGACCATCGAACCAAGCTCGGCTGAAATTGCTGAGCCGATTCGACCGGAAACCATCAGCGCCGACAAAACCGGACCGAGTTCACGAATTAAAGAAGTCGCCACGGCGCGTCCGGCTTCCGCCTGCGCCCCGTAATATTGAAGCGTCGGGTAAGTCTGCAAAATAAGCACGCCGCCGGTAAAAAAGCCGGTCAGAAGCACAATCGGGAGCGAGCCGACGCCGATAATATCCATCTGCTTGATCGTTTCGCGGATATATCGCGGTCGGGAAAACAGAGAGGTAAAAGCCCTGAAAACCAAGACCGTGATTTCCTGCAATTCAAATAAAAAATTTTTGAACAGATTCATCGGCAAGTAATCAATCGTCGGCTTTTAACGAAGAACCGTTTTTAACATTAGCCGCCAAATATTGCTAAAAGATTACAACGAACCGAAGAAAACGACAAATAAAAAAAGCCAAACCCAAGGAGTTCGGCTTTTAAAAATAAAAATGTTAGTAAAAATTATTGTTTGAAAGGCGGTTTTTGGCGTTTGTTAAATTTTTGATTGGGTTTATTTCGCAAAAAATCCTGCGGTCTCGCTTGACGATTTTGCCGTCTTTCGGCGAAACGCTGCCGGAGCTCACGGAAGCGAATTAATTGTTCCGGCGTTAAAACCTTACGAATTGCAAGTTCGGTCATCGTCCGAATTCTGGCGATTTCCGCCTGCGCTTCCACAAGTTCTCTTAATCTGGTTCGGACTAACTGTTCATCAACCTTGTCGGCATAAATCGCTTGATCCAGATTTCGATGGGCTTCACGAAGGCGAAACTGCGCGTCGCGCATTTTGTCCCTGTTTTCGCCGTTGATAAACCGTATTTGCTGAACTTGTTCGGGGGTTAAACCTAACTCGCGCATTAGATTCGGACGATTTTGCCCGTCGAATCTGTCGGGCGGCGGATTATCCGGTCCTTCCTGCGCGTTTGCAGCGGAAAAAGACAACATTAAAATCAGGGAGACAAAAATTAATTTGAATTTGAACATATTTTTTTCCTCAAAAATTTATTCGGTATCGAGATCAGCCAACAAATCCGCCAAGCGCAAACTTCTGTCTTCACCTTCTTCGGGAAGATTGTTTAAGCGCGGCGCTTGCTGAATTCGCGCTTCAATTTCGTTTTGTTTAATCAGCGTATTTTTCGGATTTTTAACCGCCGGTGAATTGCTCAAACGATTCGGCGTATTTTGAGTTTTAACAATTTCAGCCGGAGAAGGTGAAACTTTCTTTGGTGATTTTGCCTGAACAAAAACCTCTTCAGATTTATTTTCAACATTGGAAATCTTGGCATTAGTTTCCCTTTCCGCAATCTTTTCAACAGCCGGAGTTTGAATTTCAGGTTCGACAATATTTTCAGTCGGCTGCTCAACTTCAATTACGAAAGAATTATTGTTTTTTAAATCAGCAAATTCATTTCCCGCAGAAAAATCGAAAACAAAAAACATCAAACTAAAACCGACTACTAAAAATGCACAAGCCGCCGCAACTTTAACAGGAGAAAATGAAAACAACTCAAGCAAGGATTCTAACCAAAAGCGGGAAATCTCGAAATTTTCAACAGTTTTCGGCATTTGCCCAAAGGGAATATCAATCACGGGCGAGGCTAAAATATCGAATTCTTCCGATTTCCAATTCAAAACCGAAGAACGCACGGTAGCAAAAGCAGTAATTTCTTCTTCGCAATGCGAACAAAGGCTTAAATGCTTCTCAAATTTCGCTTTTTGGGTTTCGTCAATTTCACCGTAAAGATACGCAACCGCATCTTCGGCAAAACCGCAAAAAGAATTATGATTGTTGTTGTTCATCTTCATACAATCTCCAAAGGAGTCTTCTCCAACTTCATTCGCAGCTGTTTCAAAGCCGTGTAAAGGCGGCTTTTAACCGTGCTCAGCGGCAATTCCAGCGCATCGGAAATTTCCTGAAACGTCATTTCTTCAAACTCCTTCATCAAAACTACCTGTTTCAACTCCATCGGAAGTGAATTAATCGCCTGCCGAACCGCCAGAGTTTTTTCGTCTTTCTCAAACGAATTTGAAGGCGATTGATTTACGGGCGCGACGAAAAACTTTTCTTCCTCGTTTTTCTCTTCATCCAGAAATGTTTCCGAACGAGTTTTTTCGCGTCGCTTTTTTGTCAAACACTGGTTGACGGCAATGCGATGAAGCCACGATGAAACCTTTGCGTCGCCGCGAAAATTCGCCAGATTTCTGAAAGCGGCGATAAATGTTTCCTGCGCCGCGTCGCCGGCTTCGTCTTCGCGGTTGAGCATACCGTAGCAGAGCGCGAAAATCTTGCGCTCCCAACGATTTACGATTTCCCCGAACGCTTCCGGGTTTTCCGAAACCGCAATTTCAACCAATTGCTCATCCGTCAAATCTTTATCCATTACTCGTGATAACCGGCATTGCACGAGAATTTTATCAAACGCGCTCTGGAACACAAAAAAAATGCGTCCGGTGTTTAGACGCACCTTTTTTTGAAAAAGTCTAAAAAACTCCTATGTTTATGTCTTAAAATTACTTAGCTTCATTTTCCAGCAATTTCTTTGCCTTTTCCAATAGCTTCTTTTCCTCCTTACCCAATTCGGGATAATCATCGTGAAAAGATTTCAATTTTTCGACAATAATCGAAGCTATTGCGGTTTTTGAAAACCAATGATGATTGTCCGGGATTATATACCATGGCGCGTGTTTAGCGCTCGTGTTTTCAATAGTTTCCCGGTAGTATTTCATAAATTCACCCCAGCGCTGACGGTCTTCTATATCATCCATAGAAAAACCCGTGCGTTTGTCTTTGCGGGCAATTCGTTCGAGTAACCTTTCTCTTTGTTTTTCCTTCGACATATAAAGGAAAAATTTCAAAATATGAATGCCGTTGTTAGTTAGATATTCTTCAAAATTATTGATTTCTTTATACAACCGCTGCCAAACATTTCCTTTTTTAGCTTCTTCCGGCAAAGTCCATTTATCAAATTTTTCAGGATGAACACGTTCCGTCGTTAAGTGCTCATAATAAGACCGGTTAAAAATTCCGATCTGCCCGCGTGCCGGCAAAGCTCTCGCCGCCCGCCAGAGATAATCGTGCCGTCGTTCTTTTTCGGTGGGCGATTTAAAGGATTTTGTCTCGCAGCCCTGCGGATCAACATTCGACATTATATGTTTAATAATTTCGTCCTTTCCCGCCGCATCCATTCCCTGAAAAATCAACAGCAAGCCGTATTTCTCGTGTTTCATCAAAATGTCCTGAAACTTCATCAAATCGGCGGCTTCTTTTTCGAGGCTTTCCCGCGCTTGATTTTCGTCTTTAAATTTGCCTGTATAATCCGGGTTAAAATCCCTAAAAGTGAAGTCTTTTCCCGGCTTTACAATAAATTCAGAATATTTCATAAATCCCCTTTTCGTAAATTTTCTTTCCACCGATTAATTTTACAAAACAATTATTTAAATTTCGATTGAAACAAAAAAAGGTCAACAAAACTGCTGACCTTTTTTATAAAATTATGGGTCGTGCAGGTTTTGAACCTGCGACCCGCGGATTACTTACCACACCGGCTTTCACCAGCCACCGAAAAATTCGATGTTGTAGTCTGGACTGTCTCATCACCCACAGCCGGAACTGTTTGGGCGTGCGGCGTACAGTCTCTGAGGGCTTTCTTGAAATCTAGATAATCCTTGATATAACGAACGAATTTCTTCTGTCCGTTTTTACTCTCAGATATTCTAAACTTAGAGGTTTTGCCGTTTTTAAGAATTTCTTTTGCAGTTACGTAAAACACTAAATCTGCATCAATAACGTAAATTGCAAAAATATCAATTTGGTCTGCCGTATAAGTTGAATTGTATTTTGGGTTCAAACAACTTTTGGTTGAATAAACTTCTACGACATTGCTTTTTGAATAAGTAGTTTTGACCTGAATTTTATAGGCTTTATAAACCTCATCCAAAACCACTAAATCAACCTTAGAATGGCTTCCAAACTCAACAAATACATCAAAACCAAGTTTGACTAATTCCTTGCAAACGGCTATTTCTCCCAAAGTTCCTTTTTTATTTGGATTAAAAACCAGCATATTATTTCCATTTATAGAACTAAGTTTTAATCCTAAACCTTGTCAAGAGTTGCCTGCTGATTGCCCAATCTTCAAGGTTTTTACGATTGTAGTTCGTACTTGAAGCTCTCAGGGTGTCCCAGCATACAGCCGCATTTTCAATTCATTGTTTCCAATGAATGCTCCCATTTCATAGAACAAGAGTCCGCTGCTCTACCAACTGAGCTAACGACCCGTAAATTTGAACAGAACGGATTATAACAATTACAAAAATATTTGTCCAAAAGAAAAAAAGCCTGCAAGCCGCAGCTATTTATCCATTCCTTGTTTGGAAATTTTATCTTAAAAAGGGAAAATAGAAACCTGTGAGAGAATGCCCCAAGTGCGAATTTTGTTATAACGACGACGTTAATATCTGTCCGAACGATCAAACCGAAACCAAGTTTGTTTTGCCCGGCTCGCAGCTTCTGGCTGGGCGTTACTGGCTGGAAAAGAGGCTCGGTCGCGGCGCGATGGGGCAGGTTTATCTTGCCAACGACAAGAATTTGGGAACGCGAAAGGTCGCTGTTAAAACCGTTCGGCAGGATATTTTAAATAGCGACGATTTGCAGGAAGGCGAGGCGATTGCGCGGTTTGAACGCGAAGCGATGTCGGCGGCTTCGATTCGACATCCGCACACGGTGGACGTTACCGATTTCGGCAAAACTCAGGACGGCGTTTTTTATCTCGTGATGGAATACGTCGAGGGCGAAACGCTTCACCGTCTTTTGCGCCGCGAGGGAACTCTCAACGTCAAACGCGCCGTAAATCTTCTCAAACAAATTGCCGAAGGCGTGGAAGCCGCGCACGAAGCCGGAATTCTGCACCGCGATTTGAAACCCGCCAACATTTTTATAATGAAAAAACGCGGCGACGACGGTTTTATAAAGGTCGGCGATTTCGGTTTGGCGAAAATAGTCAATCAAACCGTTACCGATATTAGCTCGAACGCCACGCCTTCTTCGCGCGGAATTATCGGAACGCCCGAATTTATGGCGCCCGAACAAATGCAGCCGGAATTGGGCGTTGACGTTCGCGCCGATGTTTACGCGCTCGGCACGATTGCTTATCTGATGCTCGGCGGAAAAACCCCTTTTTCGGGCGATTTGATGCAGCTTGTGATGCAAAAAATTATGCATCAGCCGCCGCCGCTGTCCGGTTTACGCTCCGACGTTCCGAAAAATGTGGAAACTGCGATTATGCGGGCTTTGGCAACCGAGCCGGTCAACCGTCCTTCAACTGTCGGTGAATGGATTCAGGAGCTTGAAAATGCTGTAAAAGGCGTCGAGGAAGAATTCGCGCCGGGGAATTCAAGACTTGTCATAATGGCTCCGATTGGAGCGGAAGTTTATGTGAATGATGAGCGGAAGGGAAGTATCGGCAGCTCCGGTCGGCTGATTTTAACGACTGTTCCCGCCGGTCAGCATATTTTGCGCGTCTCAAAAGTCGGGGAAAAAGACGATGAGCGAGTTATCGAAATCAGGGAAGACGGGGACGAGCAAGTTGTTCAAGCCCAACTAAAACCCTTGCAGGGAACAGCCAGCCAGCCTTCGCCGTCGCAGGGAAGCAGCAGCGGGATGGGGCATTCCAGCCTTTTGCCGGGAATCGTCGCCTGCACAGACTGCAATTCGCGTTTTGCCGAAGGCGCGAAGTTTTGCGGTCGCTGCGGAAATACAAATTTTATTTTGATTAGTCCGGGTGAAAGCCAACCGACTCGCTCCTGCCCGCGCTGTTCGGCGCAGCTTCCGTTAAATTCAAAATTCTGCGGTCGCTGCGGTTTGAATTTTACGGCAGCCGCAAACCCTGTAAACCAGCCGGTCGGATTTCATTCCGTTTATCCCACAAACGTTCCCCGAACAGTCGAAAAAGTCTGCCGCCGATGTAACACAACTTATCCGCCGCACATAAAATTTTGCGGACGCTGCGGTTACAGTCTTTAGGAGAAATTAAACGCCCCTTTGCCTTTTCCCCTCAAAAATAGCATATAATAAAACTTAGCTTCAGAACGTTTTTCTAAACCGCAAGGTAAAACCGATGAAAATTTGTCCGAAATGTCAAAAGACTTATGCCGATGAAAGTCTGAATTTTTGTTTGGACGACGGCACGGTTTTAACTTCGACAACCGTTAATACGATTCCCGAAACGGTTTTTATAAATCAGCCGCGCCCGACTTCTCCGAATCAGACGCCGGGCACGCCGCTTCAGCAGAATTGGGGCGGCATTACGCCCGTCGCGACCGGAAAAAGCTCCAACACGGGACTTTGGATTTTGGGAATTTTAGCCGTGCTGGTTTTAATTTGCGGCGGCGGTTTTGTCGCATTTATTGCGTTTATAGCAAATATCGAGAAAGACCCGCAGCAGAATTCAAATTCGGGGACAAACATTGTAAATTCCTCGCCGCCCGATGACAGGAAAAGCGTTCAAAAAATAGATTTGCCGAGTTGGGCGAAGGCTGATTATTCGCAATACGGCAAATTGGAAGCAAAAAACGGCGAGGTTTTAATGAGTTCGAACCGGGATGGTTATTATTTCGTTTTAGTAGCTAGAAAAGAATATGTTACGAATAACGCGACCACCAAACTATCGGTCAGAAATGTAAATAATTCACCGACAACTTTGGGTTATGGTCTGATTGTTCACAGCAATCCGAAACCTTTGCAGCAGGATTACGCTTTTTTGATTGATTCCCAAGAACAAAAATACCGGATTGTTTCGCATTCGCCAAATAAGGAAAATACGGTAAAGAATTGGACATCTTCCACAGCGATAAAGACCGGAGCGCAGGAAAATGTTTTGGAGGTTCGCGACGAAAACAATATGATGAATTTTTATATCAACGGGCAGTTGGTAGATTCTTTAAAAAATTCCGAAGGGTATAAAAACGGCGTGCCGGGAATTTATACCGGCGGGCTTGCGCCGATTGGTTTTTCCAATTTTGAAGTGAGAAAATAAAAACCTCAAAGAGCGTATGAAAGTTTGCACGGCTTGTAACCGAACTTACACGGATAAAACATTGAACTTTTGCCTTGAAGACGGCTCGCCGTTGATAGAAAAGCGCGACGAGGCGCCGCCGACGCTTTTTATGAATCAGCCTCGCGTTACGGATCAGACGAGCTGGAAAAATGTGGATACCTCGCAGCCCTGGCAAAACGCATCAAATATTCAACCCGCATCGCCGACGTTTCCGGCGGCTTTTAAATCAGCCGACCAGACTTTGCCGGTTATTTCTTTGATTTTGGGAGTTTCGGGAGTTCTTTTATCTTTTTGCTGTTTTGCAGGAATCCCGCTGGGCGCGGCTGCGATGATTACGGCATTTTTGGGGATGAACAATGCCGGCAAAGACCCTTTGAAATACAGCGGTCGCGGTTTGGCGATTGGCGGTTTGGTTTTGGGAGCAATCGCATTTTTAATTTCGATGCTGATGTTCTTAATTGGAATTGTTTCAGGATAGTTTTATAATTTTTGAGTAGATGATTGTAACACTGCGCGTGATAGCGGGTCCGCAAGCGGGGCGCGTATTCACCTTTGATCAACACGATACGTTTATGATTGGGCGGAGCGAAGATTCCCACTTCTGCCTGC
>DATHTS010000236.1:0-4451 GCA_035462935.1 Pyrinomonadaceae bacterium | reverse complement strand
CGTGACCATCGAAATCCAGATAAATAACGCGACTCGAGCCGGGACGGCTGTGCAGTTGAAATGTTTGAGAATACGGAAACGGAGCGGCTTGCGCGGTAGTTGCTGAAGCAGTATCAAAAACTTCCGTTTCTTCCGTCGCTTCATCTACATAGAACAAGCTGTCCGTGTCGTCAACCCAAAGCGTTTGGTCTTCCAAAAGCAAACGGCGCAGTTCATTCGGCGTTTTGCCGTATCTTAAGGCTACTGCCGGCAAACGGTCGGCTAATTTATTAATCGCCGCCTGTCCGCGGGCAAGTCCTTGCGATGCGTTGCCGTTTTGCGCGAAAACGCTTCCGGCTGTCATCAGAACCAATAAAAACAAAACAGCCAGAGGCTTAAACACATTCTTATTTGAAAAAAGATTCATCGGATATTCAATCTCCTAAATTAAAATAGCGGGTAGTTTTCTTTATAAATAAAGCTGCTAAGTCGCAGCAGGCACAAGAAATTTGTTGCGGTAATCTTCCGGGAGCAAGACTCTATTAATATAAACAAATGATTGAGCGGAAGTTTCACAAAACAGCAAGAGAAATTTTTAACCTAATTTCTTAAAAAACGCAAAGCTGTTGCCGCTGACAAACAAAAAAAATTATAAACTGATTTTTCGTAATTTTGGATTGAAAAAGGGGTTATCTAAATTACGAACGCCTAGATTCTTTTTATTAACCGAGGGTTGCAAATTAAATTAAAGGTTCTGGAAAAGTTTTAGAGATAGATTGAGTTTATAGCCTTTATTTGGTTATCTTTAAGCAATATGAACGAAGAAATAATCAAAAACTATCTTTCCGACGCAATCGAATCTTTTCGCAATTACAAAAAGATGGCGGAAAAAGCGATGGCGCAGGTTTCGGACGAGGAATTTTTCCGGGCGATTGACGCGGAAGCCAATTCGATTGCCGTGATTGTAAAACACATCGCCGGAAATCAGCGTTCGCGCTGGACTGATTTTTTAACGAGCGACGGCGAAAAGCCCGACCGTTTTCGGGACGGCGAGTTTGCTGCGTTTGATGAAGATTCGCGGGAATCTCTGATGCGGTTTTGGAAAACGGGCTGGCAGACGCTTTTTGATGCGGTCGAGCCTTTGACGATTGAAGATTTCCAGAAATTTGTCACGATTCGCGGCGAGCCGCACACGATTGTCGAGGCGATTAATCGTCAATTGACGCATTATGCTTATCACATCGGGCAGATTGTGCTGCTGGCAAAGCATTTCCGGTCGGAAAATTGGCAGACTTTAAGCGTGCCGAAAAACAAATCGGCGGAGTTTAATCAATTTTTGGCGGAAAAGCAGAAAGCGGGCGTGGAGAAAACAAACCGTCTGGAAGCGCCGCAGGAATTTGCAAAGAATTTGAAAGAGTGATTTCGTGCCTAACTAAAATTTAAAAAACATTTGCCTGCAAAACCGAAATACACGAATGCTGCCGGTCAGGAATTTATCGTGTATTTCGTAATTTCGCAGGCAAATAAAAGCGAGAGGAGAGAATAGATTCGCTTTTTTTCGTGAGGTATTAGCGAATGCGAACGCGGCTGATCAATCTGGTTTGCGTTCTGCCGTTCGGCAAATACCGGATTTGAATCGTTTCGCGGAAATGCTGTCTGCCGATGCGGACAATGCGGGTTTGATTTACGACGCGAACCCGGCGTTGGTCGTAACGGCGGTTGTTATTGCGTGTGATGCGGCGGTTTTGACGGTAATAACGGTCTTGCTGAACGCTGCTCACTGAAGCGGTCGCGCTCGCTGCGGCTTCCGCTTGAGGAGCGGCAAAAACGAATGCGCCTAAGATTAAAGATAGTACCAAGAATTTTTTCATAACTATTTCTCCTTTGAATTTTTACGGCAAATTTATTGATTTGCACGGATGGTAAGACGGCGGAGAATTAGGCTGAGTTGGCGAGATTGTTGTAAAGAATTGTCAGGAGTGTAAAGGGATTGTCAAGAGAGAGAAGCGAGAGGAGAGAGTAGATTCTCGCCGGAATAACAACTTAGTAATTGCGGACTCTGACGCGGCTTACCAATTGGGTGTTTACCCTGCCGTTCGGCAGATACATCACGCGATAAGTTTCGCGGTAAAGCGCGCGACCTCTCCGCACCATGCGCGATTGATAGGTGGTTCTCACGCGGCTGCGATTTTCATAACGGCGATTTCCATAATAACCCTGGTTTTGATACCGACGGTTATTATTTCTCCGGTCATATCTTCGGTCGCGCCGGTTTTCACGCCGCTCATAACGCCGTTCCCGGCGCTCGCGCCTTTGTTGATACCGGTCTTGACGATCACGCCTTTGCAGTTCGGTAATTGCCGATTCTGCGGCATTTGTCGTTCTTGCTTCCACCGGCGGCGCGATGCAAACCATCGAAGCCATCACGAAAAGCAAAATTGCTAATTTTTTCATCCAAAAAGCCTCCTTGTATATTTTTTCAGGCGTAAATTAAGCCTCAAAATTACCTTAAAACTAAATCTCGCCTGACAGGTATGATACAAAACCGCGAAAGCGAGTTGGAATTAAATTTCGATTCTCAAATTAGAGGGGCTGCTGGTTCATAAATTTCCGCTGATTCTCAACTCACTTTATCTGTGTTAATCTGTTTTCAATTTATGCGAGCAATCTCAATCTTAGGTTCGACCGGCTCAATCGGCTGTAACACCCTGAAAGTAGTCGAACATCTTGGTGATTTCCGAGTCGTAGCGATGGCTGCGGGACGAAATATGGACAAATTTGCCGGGCAGGTCGCGCAATTTCAGCCCGAACTCGCGGCGGTCGAAAACGAAACCTGCGCCGAAGATTTGTTACGGAAAATTTCAGATTCCAAATTTCAAATTCCAAAAATCGTTATCGGCGAGCAGGGTTTAATTGAAGTCGCAACACACGAACAAGCGGAAACAATCGTTTCGGCGACGGTCGGCGCGGTCGGTTTTGTGCCGACTTTGCGGGCAATCGAAGCGGGAAAGCGAGTTGCCTTGGCAAATAAAGAAACGCTTGTGATGGCGGGCGAATTAATGACGAAAGCCGCCGAAAAATCGGGCGCGGAAATTCTGCCTGTTGATTCAGAACACAACGCGCTTCATCAATGTCTCCGCGGCGAGAAACTTTCCGAAGTAAAACGTTTAATTTTAACCGCTTCCGGCGGACCTTTCCGCGAAAAATCTAAAGAAGAAATTGAAAATGCAACCATTCAGGAAGCCTTAAATCACCCGAACTGGAAAATGGGCGATAAAATCACGATTGATTCGGCAACCTTGATGAACAAGGGCTTTGAGGTCATTGAGGCATACTGGCTTTTCGGTTTCAAGGCGGAAGAAATTTCCGTCGTTGTCCATCCGCAATCAATCGTGCATTCGATGATCGAGATGGTTGACGGCTCGATTATCGCGCAGATGGGCGTAACCGATATGAAACACGCGATTCAATACGCGCTGACGTATCCTGAAAGAAAGGAAAATTGCCTTGCGTCTTTAGATTTTTCAAAAATTTCCCGGCTTACCTTTGAAAATCCCGATTTAGAAAAATTCCCGTGTTTGGATTTGGCATATAAAGCCTTGGAAACGGGCGGCACAACGCCCGCAGTTTTGAACGCCGCCAATGAAATCGCCGTTCAGGCGTTTCTCGACGGCAAAATTCGTTTGAGCGAAATTCCGCGCATTATCGAAAATGTAATGAACGCGCATAAAACACAGGCGGTTTCAAGTTTGGAAAAGGTGCTCGAAATTGATGCCTGGGCGCGAAAACAAGCTATAATGGGTTTAGGAAAAACTGCTTCAGCAATTTGAGAGGTAAAGGCTATGCAACAAACCACAACAGAAATTCAATCCGCGAAGATTCCTTTTGCTTTCGAAATGGAAGAAAACGGGGCTGACAGCGAAGGTGTTAAAACTCATCTCTGGACGCAGGAAGAGTATTATAGAATGGGTGAACTCGGTTTTTTTGACGGGAAAAGGGTTGAATTAATCGAAGGAGAAATTTTTGAGATGACACCGATGAAGAGCCTTCATATGACTGGAATTTCTTTAGCCGGGCAGGTTTTGAGAGAAGTTTTTACGCCTGATTTTTTAGTTCGAGAACAAGGTCCGATGTCTTTTAATGAAATTACCGAACCTGAACCTGATATAGCGGTTGTTAAAGGTAAGATCAGAGATTTCACCGATTCCCACCCGAAAACCGCTCTGCTGATTGTTGAAGTTTCCCATACAACACTTTATTTTGACCGCACAAAAAAGGCGAGCCTTTACGCAAAAAATAAAATTCAGGATTATTGGATTTTGAATCTGCGCGACCGACGCTTGGAAATCTATCGCCGTCCGATTAAGGACAAAAACGCTTTTTACGGTTTCAGCTATGCTGAGATTTCGGTTTTCACCGAAAAAGACACGGTGTCACCTTTGGCAATGCCAAATGCGAAAATTAAAGTAACT
>DATHTS010000235.1:0-1827 GCA_035462935.1 Pyrinomonadaceae bacterium | reverse complement strand
AAGGAAAACTCGATTTGGACGCGCCGGTTTGGAATTACTGCAAGGCGTTTCCACCGAAAAAATGGGCTTTGACTTCGCGGCATCTGCTTGCTCATTTGGGCGGAATTCGTCATTACGGCGGCGCAAACGCCGAAGCCGAGCTTTTCAGCACGAAGCATTACAAAACAATTGCCGAATCATTAGAGGTTTTTAAAAACGACCCGCTTACATTTGAACCGGGAACGGATTATTTCTACAGCACTTACGGCTACAATACGCTTGGCTGCGTGATAGAAGGCGCGTCGGGCGCGAGCTATATGGAATATCTGCGGGAAAATGTTTTTAAGCCTGCGGGAATGCTGAATACGCGGGACGATAATCCCTTTGCAATTGTCCCGAACCGCGCCGCCGGTTATGTTGTTAATGAGCAGGGCGAACTCCAAAATTCACGCCATATTGATATGAGCAACCGCCTTCCCGCCGGAGGTTTCCTTACTACGGCGGAAGACCTCGCGCTGTTTGCTTCGGCAGTGATGGAGCATAAACTGGTCAGCCAAAAAACACTTGAACAAATGCTCACGCCGCAGAAAACAAAAGCCGGAAAGACTTTAGATTACGGTCTCGGCTGGGGACTTTTCCCCGGCGAAGATTGGTATGGAGAAAAAGAGGCGTTTCACGGCGGACAATCGCCGCAGGTGAGTAATGTGCTGTATATGCTTCCCGCGAAGCGTTTTGCGGTGGCGATTCAAACAAACCTGGAAGGCGTTCCCGAAAGAACGGGATTCGCGGCACAGATTGCCAAAATTGTTTTAGACCTCGGTAAGTAATAGAAAGAATTATGAAGAAAATCACAGGCATTATTTTTGAGATGGATTGGCTGAAACAAAATCAAGAGTTTTTGACTGTTTTTGAAAATCTGCCGAAAGCTCAAAACAGCAAATTAAATTGGCTGGGAACACAGCTTTATCTTGAGTTTCAAAAAAAAGACAAATATGCGCCCCTGGCAATTCAGGGATTAATGCTGGAATTATTTGCAGAAGTCGGGCGACAGAATGCGGAAATTAATAAATATAATGATGATCCGAACTGGCTCAAACAAGTCGAAGAATTAGTGCGCGAAGAATTCGACAACAAATTTTCCTTAAAAGCAATCGCTGAAAAAATCGGTGTTCATTCGGTTTATCTTTCGCGTGAATTTCGCCGACGCAAAGGCTGCACGCTCGGCGAATTTGTCCGCCAAATCAGGATCGAAACGGCTTGCCGCGAGATTTTAAAAGGAGAAAAGGAACTTTGCGAAATTGCCTGCCAAGTCGGCTTTTATGATCAGAGTCATTTTACGAAAACTTTTAGAAATCAAATCGGAATGACGCCTCATGAATATCGCTCTGTATTTCAAAAGAGTTAATTTCTTCCCAAAATCAAAAATTTCCTATACATAATTCTGCTAAATAGTTACTCTTTTGCTATGAAAAAAGTATCCGTGATTTTATCAATAGCTGTTTTGTTTAATTCCTCCATTTTTATGGTTTACGGTAAACAGACAAACAACGTAATAAAAAATTCCGCTATTTCACAGGATAAAGACCTCAAAAAACTTGCGCCTTTTATTGATGCGGTAATGAAAAAAATCCCGACCGCGCCGGGAATAGCGGTGGCGATTGTGCGGGGCGATAAAACCGTCTTTCTGCAAGGCTTCGGTTATCGCAATTTACAGGCAAAACTTCCCGTAACGCCGCAGACGCAGTTTTATATCGCCTCGACGACCAAATCTTTTACCGGAACTGCCGCTAAAATGCTGGCTGATGAGGGCAAGATAGATTTGGACGCTCCCGTAAAAACTTATTTTCC
>DATHTS010000234.1:0-9357 GCA_035462935.1 Pyrinomonadaceae bacterium | reverse complement strand
TGAACAAAGACGTTGCCTATATCATAACGCCGGAAGAAAAAAAGGCTTTTAAGGAGTTGAAAAACGATGAAGAGCGCGAGAACTTCATCGAAAACTTCTGGCGCCGCCGCGATCCGAATCCCGATACCGAGGAAAACGAATTCCGCGAAGAATTTTACGAAAGAATTGCTTATGCAAACGAGCATTTCGCATCCGGTATTCCGGGCTGGAAAACCGACCGCGGCAGAATTTACATCGCTTGGGGTAAGCCTGATTCGATAGAATCGCATCCGGCGGGCGGTTCATACAACCGTCCAAGCTATGAAGGCGGCGGTCAAACAACAACTTATCCTTTTGAAACTTGGTTTTACAGGCATTTGGAAGGAATCGGCAGCGGAATCGAAATCGAATTTGTTGATCCGACCGGAACAGGCGAATACCGTATTGCTCGCAGCCCGCATGAAAAAGATGCTTTGTTAATGGTACCCGGAGGGGGATTAACGACGGCTGAAATGCTTGGTCTTTCAAATAAAGGCGATAGAATTTCAGGAATGGGTAATAACATTTACCAGCGCGAACAGGATTCTATGTTCCGCCGAATGGAGATTATTAACGGATTACACCGTCCGCCGCAAGTTAAATTCACGGATTTACAGGCATCTCTGACCGATTCGCCGGTGATTGATAACAACCCGCTCGATTTTGAATTGCGCGTTGATTTTTTCCGTCAATCCGACGAGCGCGTAGTTACCGCGTTTACGCTGCAAACCGATAACAAGGAACTCGTTTTTGAAGATGTCGGCGGTTTGCCGACGGCGAGAATGAACATTTTCGGTCGCGTGATGGCGGTTTCGGGTAAGCGTTCCGGTATCTTCGAGGATTCTGTAACGACCAATTCAACGAGAGAAGAATTAGCGGAAGCGAGAAACCGCAAATCGGTTTATCAAAAAGCGATTGCGTTAACGCCGGGAACTTACAAAGTTGACGTTATCGTCCGCGACGTTGTTTCGGGCAATCGAGGCATCCGCAGTGTCGGCTTCACCGTTCCCAGATACGAAGAAAACAAACTCTCGACATCAACCTTAATTTTGGCTTCCAAACTGCGCTCGACAAACGAACGCGACATCGGCGGAATGTTCGTTATCGGCGACGCGAAAGTTATCCCGAATCTTTCCAGCGAAATTCAGCAGGGACAGGAACTCGGTGTTTACTTGCAGGTTTATAATGCCGGAATTGACCAGACAACTTTAAGACCGGCAGTAGATGTTGAATACATCTTGCTGAAAGACGGCAAGGAGATTCTGCGTCAGCCGGAAACCTGGGAAGGCTTAAGCGATGCCGGACAGCGTTTAACGCTTGCCAGACTTTTACCGACAACGCAAATGCCGGCAGGCAATTACGAAGTTAAAATTAAAGTTAAAGACAAAGTCGGCGGTCAGGCGCTCGAACCTTCAGCGAAATTCAAAATTACGAAATAAATCTGCCGAAAATCTATAAATCTTGCCGGTGTTTTCCATTAAAAGAAAGCGCCGGCTTTTTATTTGAATGAAAAACTTGGAAACTGAACGGCTAATTCTAAAACCTTACGAAGAAAGCGACAAAGCCGATTTTATCGCGCTTTTCACCGACGCGGCAGTGATGAAATATGTCGGCGACGGCGTGATGACAAACGACCAAGCCGAAGCCTTCTGGCAGAAGCTCTTTGAAAAACTTTATCCGCAGGGATTCAATATTTGGGCGGTTTTTGTAAAGGAAGATTCGCGCTACGTCGGTCACGCCGGAATTTACCCACGCCCGACGCGAAAAGAAGATTGGGAGTTTGTTTATTTTCTAAACCGCCATTCGTGGGGCAAAGGTTTCGCCACGGAAATTGCGCGGCGGTTGGTTAAATTTGCGTTTGAAGAATTGAATCTGCCGGAAGTTTTCGCAACGGTTGATGATCCGCATTTCGATTCGATTCACGTTTTGGAAAAAGCGGGAATGAAGTTTGAAAGATTCGAGTTTGACGAAGACGGCAGATTTTCAGTTTATTCGATAAGAAAAAAATAAACGCGGAAAATTTTTAGCCGCGAAAAGGCGCAAAAAACACAAAAATAATTTCTTTTGCGTCTTTTGCGCTTTCTCGCGGCTATTTTTTCTGCGCCTCAGCGTTTTAACTATTTCTTCAAAAAATTATCAAACCAAAGCTGAAAAACCAGCAAAGTCCAAAGCTGTTTGTGATGTGAAGCCGCGCCGGTTTCGTGTTCTTTAATCAATTTCCGCACAAACTTTTCGTCAAACAAACGTTGATTTTTCAATCTCTCAGGCGCGAGCAAATCGCGCATTAAAGGATTGAGGCGACCTTTCAGCCATTCGGCAATCGGAATTCCGAAGCCTTTTTTCGGGCGCTGTAAAATGGTTTTGGGAAGAAGCGGTTCGACCGCCTTTTTCAAAATATATTTTCCTTTGCTGCCCTTTAATTTATATTCCAGCGGAAGCGAAGCCGCAAACTGTGCCACGCGCGGGTCGAGAAACGGCGCGCGGACTTCCAGCGAAACCGCCATCGAAGCGCGATCAACTTTGGTTAAAATATCCTCCGCCATATAAAAATTTATATCGAGAAACTGCATCTGCTCAATTTCGTCCGCCGCGTCCGTAATTTTCAGCAGTTCCTTCGCACCTTTGTAAATATCGCCGGAAGTATTCTCCAAAACATCACGGCTTAATAAATTACGTTGCTCGTCAATCGAAAATGAACCGAACCACGAATGATGGCGCGTAACCGTATCATATTTTGAAGCCGCGACAAAACGTTTCGCCTTGTAATCGAACGAAAGATTTTTGGTCGAAACCGGCAGATTATTGACAATCGGCTCGATCAAACCGCTTCGCAGAAAGCTCGGAATCGAATCGTAAATCCGTGCCATTTTATGCCCGAAATACATCGGGTAACCGGCGAAAATCTCGTCGCCGCCGTCGCCGCCGAGCGCGACCGTAACGTATTTTCTGACAAAGCGCGACAGCAAAAATGTAGGAATCAAAGAGCCGTCCGACATCGGTTCATCAAGCCATTTTCCGATTTCCGAAATCAAATCCGCTGCTTTTTCGACGCTTAATTTATCTTCGTAATGCTCTGTGTTCAAATGCTCCGCAACCTGCCGCGCATATTTCGATTCATCAAACGAATCTTCTTCAAAACCGATAGAAAATGTTTTGACTTTTTCAGTCGCATGTTGCGCGGCAAAAGCCGCAACCGTCGAAGAATCAACGCCGCCCGAAAGCAAAATCCCCAAAGGTACATCCGACACAAGCCGCATCCGAACGGCATCGGAAATGATCTTGCGCAAATCTTCGGCAGCTTTTTCAACAGTCGGAGTGCTGCCGTTTTTGTGAAAACTCAGATTCCAATATCTTCGCGTTTTCACCTCGCCGTTCTCAACCGTCAAAAGATGCGCGGCGGGCAGTTTGTAAATGTTCTTGTAAATCGAAAGCGGCGCGGGAACGTAATCAAATGAAAGATACTGCTGCAAGGCTTCCATGTTGATTTCCGGTCGGACGGCAGGATTTTCCAGAAGAACTTTCGGCTCGGAAGCGAAAATCAATTTTCCGTCAAACACGCCGTAATAAAGCGGCTTTTCGCCGAAACGATCTCGCGCGATGAGCAGACGCTTTTTATTTTTATCCCAAAGCGCGAAGGCAAACATCCCGTTCAAATGCTCGACCAAATCCTCTCCGTATTCCTCGTAAAGATGCGGCAAAATTTCCGTGTCGGTGTTTGTTTCAAATTTATGCCCGCGTTTTTCTAAATCAGCGCGGACTTCCCGAAAATTATAAAGCTCGCCGTTCATCACAACGACAACCGAGCGATCTTCCGAAAAGACAGGCTGCTCGCCCGTATGCAAATCAATAATCGAAAGCCGCCGCATCCCGAGCGCGACCTGCTCATCAAGCCACAAACCTTCCGAATCCGGTCCGCGATGCTTCATCCGCTCGCACATCGAATGCAAAACGGCTTCGCTGTGATTTTGTGAAGATTTATTTTCTAAATTTATCCAACCTGCTATTCCGCACATAAAAAAGTGAGCAGTGAGCAGTGAGCAGTGAGCAGACGGCAATTGGTTTCACAACTGCTTACGGCTTACTGCTCACTGCTCACTCATTTTCAAAGCCAATCTTCTCGCGCACCGCGTAAATCGTCTTGTCCTGCGATTCGTGATAAGTCCGAACAAGCATTTCCGCCAAAAGTCCCATCAAAAAAAACTGCACCGAGATTGCCAGCATCACAATCGTTATCAGCGGTAGAGGCGTTAGGATAAATGAAATTCCGTAGCCGAATTTCAAAACAAACGCCGTTATTCCCGCGAAAACCGAAAGCCCAAACGCCAAAAGCCCGAACATTCCGAAAACGTAAATCGGTTTCGTTTGATAGGAAGCCATGAATTTTATCGTCATCAAATCGAAAACGACTTTGATTGTCCGCGAGATTCCGTATTTCGATTTGCCCATTGTGCGGGCGTGGTGGTCAACCGGAATTTCCGTCACTCTCGCGCCCGCCCAACTCGCGTAAATCGGGATAAAGCGATGCATCTCGCCGTAAAGTTTCACGTCCTGCAAAACGTCGCGGCGATATGCTTTTAAGCTACACCCGTAATCGTGAAGCGGGACGCCGCCGATCCATGAAATGATTCGATTGGCAATTTGCGAGGGGATTTTTCGCATAATCAATTTATCTTTGCGATTTTTCCGCCAGCCGGAAACAACGTCGTAGCCTTCGTTTAATTTCTCCAAGAGCCGCACAATATCCGCCGGGTCATTTTGCAAATCCGCGTCCATCGGAATCAAAATCTGCCCCCGCGCCGCGTCAATTCCGGCGCTCATCGCCGCCGTCTGCCCGTAATTTCTCCGCAGAGAGATTACGCGAACACTTTCATCTTCCGCCGCGATCTCTCGCAGAATTTGCAGAGATTTATCCGTTGAGCCATCGTCAACATAAATAACTTCCGCCGTTTTGCCCAAGCTGTTTAACGCTCCCTGAATCTTCGCGTGCATCGGTCGCAGATTTTCTTCTTCATTTAAAACAGGCAGAAAAAGCGAAAGTTCTGGCGCAACTTCCGTTTTAATTTGTAATTCCGTTTGAACCATTCAAATCTATAATTCGCCAAATTCGGGCTGGTATTTCACTAGACCTTTTTTATCTTTCAACGCTCCCTTTTTTAGCTCCCTGACCATAAATACTTCTTCCGGCACGTCCCATTCGCACATGAAGCCTTTCGATTTTGCCGTTTCAAATCCAAAACGCGGATAGAAATTCGGATGTCCGAGAACGAAAACGGCGGTAAACCCTTCGTGAGCGCAAACTTTAAGACCTTCGCGGACAAGTTTAGAGCCGATTCCCTGATTTTGAAATTCGGGCGAAACCGCCATCGGACCAAGCGCTATAAAATCGGTTGTTTCATTTCCGAGAGTCATCGGACTGAAAAAAATATGCCCGACGATTTTCCCGTCCGCTTCGGCAACCAGCGAAATATGAGGGTTTTTTCGCAGTTTTTCGACCAGTTTCGCTTCGTCTTCCTGCTCAAAGGCGAGCGAATTTACGCGATAAACTTCGACAAAATCTTGTTCTCTTTCTCTGCGAATCTCAATCATTTCTTTTTCGCCGCAATCACAATCGAAACCCCGAACGGGAAATCAAAGTTTTTCAGCCAAAACCTTTCTGCGCTGAAAATTTTGCCGAAAATGCCGTTCAAAGCGGAAACATTGACGTTGTTTTCCGATTCGGGTTTGATTCCGGTCAATTTCATCAAAGTTCTGCCGGCAAGAATCGGCGCGAAGAAAGTGATGTTGGCGTAAGTCGCGCGCTCGATTTCAAAACCAGCTTTTTCCAGCCTTTCAACAATCTGTCGTTTCGTGTAGCGAATCCGATGATTTGAAACATCGTCCTGCACGCCCCAGAGCCACATAAACGCGGGAACGAAAATCAAAGCGTAGCCGCCAGTTTTGACGACCCGATACATTTCTTTTAACCCGGCAATATCATCATCCAAATGCTCAACTACATCAAGCGCGGTGACCAGATCAAAGCTTTCATCCGCAAACGGCAGTTTTTCCGCCAAACCTTTGTGCGTTTTCAAACCCTTCGCTCGGCAAAACTCCAGCGCGTCGTCGGAAACGTCAACGCCTTCCGGCTCGCCGAAATTTTGAAGCATTTCGAGATTAGCGCCCGTTCCGCAGCCAACGTCAAGAATGCGGATTGGGTTTTGAGTCCCCGCTTTAGCGGGCTTTTCCTCAACGTTTGCCGCCTGAAGGCGGGACTCAGAACGCTTGACAATTTGCCGCAGAAATTCCTCCAAAATCGCCCGCCGCCCGACAAACCACCAGTGTGAATCCTCGACGCGGTTCATTATCTCGTAGGTGTGCTGCTGCATTTCTTGAGGCAATGTAGTGTTCATAATTTATACTTCTTCTAAAAATACCATAATTCCGTTTTTCGGTCTGAGCGTCAGCGAAACTTCCGGCTCGACTTTATGTTCGGGCGCAAGCTTTACTTTAAATTTCTGAAAGATCATCGCAATAATCAACTGCGCTTCCATCATCGCAAAGCTGTTGCCGAGACAAACTCTCGGACCGCCGCCGAATGGGTAATATGCGAATTTCGGGCGTTTTTCCGAATTTTCCGCCGTGAATCTCTCCGGCGCAAATTCTTCCGCATTCTCCCAAAATTCAGGATGGCGGTGCGTCAGATAGGTAAGAAGCAAAATATCCGTCTTTGCCGGAACGTAAAAGCCTCCGATTTCATCCTCATTAACGGCGGTTCGATTGAGCATCCAAACGGGCGGATAGATTCGCATCGCTTCTTTAAAACACATCGAAGCGTATTCAAGATTCGGCAAATCGTCGAAAGTCGGGACGCGCCCGTTTAAAGTTTTTTCCGTCTCAGAGCGAAGCCTTTTCTCGATTTCCGGGTGATTTCCCAGAAGATAAAACGTCCAGCCGAGCGCCTGCGTCGTCGTTTCGTGTCCCGCGCCGATGAGCGTGGCGATTTCGTCGCGCAATTGCAGATCGCTCATTTTTTCGCCCGTGTCGGCGTCTTCGACTTTTATCAGCATTGTCAGCAAATCCTGATATTTTTCGGGATTTTCGCGGCGTTCGTCTATTAATTCATAAACCAGATTGTCAAATTTACTCAAAGCCTTTTGAAGCCGCCGGTTGAGCGGCAAGGGAAAATTTTTCGGAATCGTTACCGGCAGGATCAGCCGCCGCATCGTGTATTCGCGGACAACTTCAAACGAATCCCTGACAGCGCCGGCTTCGCCGCCCAAATCCCTGTTTAAAAGCGATTTCCCGATGATGCTCAAAGTCAATCGCATAAATTCAGCGACAATATCAAAGCGCTGTTTTCTCTCGGCAAAGATTTGCCAGCGGTCAAGCATTTCCGCCGTTGTATCAGTAATAATTTTCGCAAAAATCGAAATCTTCTGCCGGTGAAAAACCGGCTGCATCAGGCGTCTCTGCCGCAGCCAAAAATCGCCCTCGCTCGTAAAAATCCCATTTCCGGTCGTGTGACGGATAATATCGAAGTTTCTGCCTTTGCGAAAATTTTTGCTGTTCGTCTGCAAAACGTATTCGACCTCTCGCGGGTGAATAAAAAGGTATGAAGTCCAAAGCCCGCGAAAACAGCTCGTATCGCCGTATGTCTGCCAGATTTCGGTAAAAGTGCCGAGAAGGTCGCGGTGAAACTGCGGCAATTTGAGCCAGAGTTTTGTCCAGCGCAACCCGTCAGCCATATTTTTATGTTTAGTTTTCACTAACATTATTTAATTTTTCCGAATCCACACCAAGAATTTTGATTGTGCCAGATAATCTCGACATCTTTTGCGCTAATCTCTTTCCACCATTTTTCAAATTCTTCTTTTGAAATATAAAACGCCGTCGGCGCGACCAGATGGTCGAAGACGATGTTGTGCTGCTCGCGCCAGCCGAATGTGCCGAGATGATTGAGATAATCGTTGTAGAAAAGGCGTTTGGCGAGCGGTTTGGCGGATTTGTTGAGCGGTTTGTAAATCAGCTTCGAGGCTAAAAAAACGCCGAGCGTCGGCAGTTTCGAGAGATGATAAAGCGCCGGCTGATTCATCTTGGACGTAAAGCCTTCGCGCAGAGGATTGACGTAATTGATGATCCATTCGTTATTCTCCTCGCCGTAAATCCAAGCCGAAATCGCGCCGCCCTTTTTTACTTTCGAGGCAAGCGAGACAAACGCTTTTTTCGGGTTGGGTGTGTGATGCAGAACGCCGATTGAGAATGCGTAATCGAAAGCGCGTTTGAAAGGCAATTTGTAAATATCAGCTTGAACGATGTGCGCGTTCGGCAAATGCTTCGTCGCGTGATAAGCCGTCTCGACCGCCGCGCTCAAATCAATACCGACGACCTCTTTCGCGCCCCAGTTCGCCGCCAGAGTCGTATGGCGACCTTTGCCGCAGCCGCCTTCGAGGACGATTTTGTCCTCGAAGAATTCTTTTTTGACCGGCTGAAGCCAGCCTAAAAACTGCTCGGCGTATTTCGGATCATCCTGCGTAAAATGAGTCCACTGCCAGCCGAAATTTTCCGCCGTGTCCGCTTTGTCCTGCTCGATTTTGTCCAACGCCGCAAATCGCGGAATTCCGCGCTCGACCTTGTATTCGCGCGAGCATTTTTTGCAGGTCAGAACCGCTTCGATAATTTCTTTATCCAAGTATTTGCTCGCGTATGCCAGCAGAATATCGCCGCCGCAACATGGGCAGGCTAGTAATTCTAATAACTTCTCTTTCATTTGTAAGAATTAATAGGGAAACCACAGATTAACACAGATGCACACAGATTGTAATTTCAAAAACATCCGTGTTTATCCGTGTCTATCTGTGGTTTTAAAACTTCTAAAAATCATTATTTACCGCCGTATGCAGAGAACGCCAGGATTGGTGAAGCAGTTTATCAATTTTCTGCCAATCTTCCTCGCTCACGCCGCCCGATTCGGCTTTTGTATCGCGGATTTTCATCGCTTCGGCGCGTAAGTTTCCGTGTTCGAGGAAATTTTCCGTCGGCATTTTATAAATTTCCGCCGCCGTTTCCGCCAAAGCCTGCGCCAGATCGCCTTCCTGATATTTCCTGCGCTCGCGGTGGACAATCCACCATTCGAGTTCGAGCGCGGCGGCGCGTTTCGCGTCAAACTCCGTCGTGCTTACCCGGCGTATCTCGCCGTAAAACTTCTCCAAATCCGGCAAAGCCTTTTCATAATCGGCGCGTGATTTCCCGTCTTTAAAGACGAAAGCCGCTTTTGCCGCGTAAAACGCCACGAGCTGTCTGCGCCAGAAACGTAATTTATATTGCTTTTCCAGCAGCTCTGTCAATTCCGAATACATTTGC
>DATHTS010000233.1:0-2484 GCA_035462935.1 Pyrinomonadaceae bacterium | reverse complement strand
ACCGACAAACGCTGGGCGCCCGACCGTTTGGGCGAATACCGCGTTCTCGGCGCGTATTCGTGGCACACGTTTCAATCTTACAGCGTTCACGTCGCTTTCGGAACGGATGCGCCGGTTGAGCCTCTGAACACATACCTGACGCTTTACGCCGCCGTCACACGCCAATCCGAAGAGGGCGATCCGCCGGGCGGCTGGCTTCCGCAGGAAAAGCTTTCAATGGCAAACGCGATTCGCAATTACACCTACGAATCCGCTTACGCCGAATTTGCGGAAAAAGAAAAGGGAACAATTGAAGTCGGAAAATTAGCTGATTTGGTCGTTCATTCCAAAGATTTGCTGACAATTCCGCATCAGGAAATTTTAACGACTGAGCCGGTCTATACGATTTTCAACGGGCGTGTGATTTACGAGAAATAGTCAGAACCGCCTGCGTAAGCGGGCGGGTCAGCGTTTGGCAGGGAGCTAATTAAAAATCAACCGGCTTGGTAATTAACGAAAACCCATCCGCTTACGCAGATGGTTCTGACAAAAACCGCCCGCTCGCGCAGGCGGTTTCGACAACTGTTATGTGGAACGATACGGATATTCCTTTGGCTTATTTAATCACTTTCCGCTGTTACGGTACCTGGCTGCACGGCGATGAGCGAGGCTCGGTTGACCGTTTTCACAACAAATATCAGTCGCCTTACATTTCTCCGCAAAAAAGTTGGAGGCAATATAACGAACGACAGCTAAAAAGCGAGATTGTCCGTCTCGACGCGCAACAAAGAAAAGTCGTGGAAGAAGCCGTCCGTGAAGTCTGTGACCACAAAAATTGGCTTCTGCGGGCAATTAATGTTCGGACAAATCATGTTCACATGGTCGTTTCAACCGGCAGCATAAAACCCGAACACGCTCTTAACGCCTTTAAATCATATTCGACCAGAAGAATGCGTGAAAGCGGCTATTGGAATTCGGATAAAAGCCCGTGGGCGGATAAAGGCAGTAAAAGGCGTTTGTGGAACGAACGCAGCGTGGAGTTGGCGATTGATTACGTGATAAACGGGCAGGGCGATAAACTGCCTGATTTTGATTAGGTTTTATCCTGCCCGTTTAGTTACGAAGTCAGAACCATCTGCGTAAGCGGATGGGTTTCCGTTGATAATCTAGCCAGTTGATTTTCAACGGACTAATCACCTGCGTCTGACCCGCCCGCTTACGCAGGCGGTTCTGACTAGATTCTCACGGCTTCGACAATCTGCAAAGGCGAAGGCGTAAAAATTACATTGGTTAATTTAAAGCCGGTCTGCTCGAAAAGGGCGGCGTATTCGCTTGGCGTTCTTTCCTTGCCGCCGGTCATCGCCAGCATATTCAAATCCATCAGCTTGCTTACCGAAGGAACGTGGTCGTCTTCTTCAACCACGGTTTCGATAAGCAGAACTTTCGCGCCCGGCTCGGCGTATTTTGCCAGATTTTTCAGAATCGTAACAGATTGCGAGTCGTTCCAATCGTGGATGATAAATTTCATTAAATAAATGTCGGCTTTGACCGGAACTTCGCTGAAGAAATCACCGCCAATCCTTTCGACTCTCTCCGCCACGCCCGCGTTTTTCAAAAGTTCGCCCGCCGCTTCAACGACATAAGGCTGATCGAACAAAATGCCTTTCGCCTGCGGATTCGCCTGCAAAACGGTTGAAAGAATCAAACCGTGCCCGCCGCCGATGTCGGCAATTGTTTTGGCTTGGCTGAAATCGTATGTTCCGGCGACTGCCTGAGCAACAACATTGCTGAAGCTCGTCATGGCATTATCGAAAACTTCGGCGGGAGCGGGATTTTCAGCAAGATAGGGGAAAATCGGCTTTCCGAAAGTATAGTCAAAGCCTGTTTCACCGGTTTTTACGCTTTGAAATAAATTGCCGTGCGAATTCCAATGCTCGCGGTCGCAGATCATATGCGCCGCCGCGCGCATCGAATGCGGATGATCTGAGCGAAGAGCGTCGCCGAGCGATGTGTTTGAATAACGATTTTCCGCATCTTTCGTGAAAACACCAGCGCTGGTCAAAGCCCGCAGCAGGCGATAAAGCGAAGGCGCGTGCGTGCCGGTCGCCTCGGCTAATTCCTCAACGGTTTTCCCGCCGTCTTTTAAATAGTCAGCGATATAAAGCTTAGCAGCGACCGAAATCGCCTGCGACGTGATAAATCCCATCACCATCTGCATCAAAACCGCTTGCGGCGGTAATTCCTGTTTGGTTAATTCAGGGGAAATTGTGCTCATCTCTTTAAATTCTCCTTGTTTATAAAAATCATTAAAATACCGAAAAATTGTCCGGCAATATCTAACGCGCAGATTTTTGGAGAAAAGGGTCAAAATGAAAATGAGAAGTGAGAAATGAGAAGTGAGAAATGAGAGGTGAGAAGCGGGAACTAAAATCAGTTCTCAGTTCTCACCTCTCACTTCTCACTTAATTTACGAATAAAGCTGCATCGGGCGGGTCAAAAGCGCAA
>DATHTS010000232.1:0-2305 GCA_035462935.1 Pyrinomonadaceae bacterium | reverse complement strand
ATTTTTCTTCGTGCTTGCTGTCGGCTAAAAACTTCTCGAAATCCTTGATTTCCAGAATATCCTTTACCGCCTGTTTCTTGTCTTTAGCGTTTTTGTAATAGCTTTCGGCGATTTTGTAACCCATGTAATAACCGAGATCAGCGGGCTTTTCTTTGGTGGCTTTTTCGCCTTGATACATCCAGTTGCTCACGTCGCTTCCAGCCATTTCTTTCTTAAATTCCAGCCATAATTCTTTTTCTCGCGGGTCGCCGAATTTATGCAGATGAGGATTAATATGCTCGCCGGAAATCAGTTGGGCGACAAAATCCGCCACGCCTTCACCTAAGCTCCGGGCGAGCAAAGTTTGATTGTATGAATTTTTCTGCTGGTAATGAATCAGTTCGTGCGCGACTATAAAGGGAACTCTTTCAATTGAAGAAACGACTGCTTTGTGCCAATCGTTCATTCCTTCAAGCGATTTTTCGTCGGTTTTTCCAAACATATCCACGCCGATCAGCAAGCCTTTCGGCGTCAAAGTTCCCGCTGAATTCATTCTGCCGATAAGAAAATAAACGTCCGGGAAAACCGCTTCGGGGTAAATTTCTTTAAGCCGGCGAAAACTCGCCCTCATCCGGCTTTCATATTGCTTGACCTTCGCGCTGCTCGCCCGAAGCGAAGCATAATACTGCGGATACCTCTCAATCGCGTCAACCAGATTACACGAATTTCCGATGCGCAGAATGCGAAACGCCTCAAGCCCGACGCTGCCTTTTTTCAAATACTCATCGCGGTAAACCAACAAATTATTTTCCGGCGTAGCTTTATCATAAGCCTTCCAAAAAAGATCAATATCCGACGTAACAATCTGCGCCTTTTCCGGGTCAGTGTTAATTTTCGGGCTTTCTTGATTGGGATTTTGCCCGAAAGCGCTGGCGGCTAATATGAAAGCGGTAATCAACAGAATTAATTTTCGGTTCATGTTAGATAAAAGCTCCCTTTTAATTTTTATTATTTAAGGCTCTCTATTATTTTACGCGCGAAATTAAACCAAAACGAGCCAGCAGATAAGCGTTTTTACCTGATAATAACTTTTGTGATTTCCGGTAAAGTGATTTGATTTATTAAACCTGAAGAGAAAAGAAAAACATTTTGTGTCGGAGCGCCGAGTGTAAACCTGCGCGAGCGTGAAAAGGATTTTCCTTTTTTATTGCGCCTCTTATTCTTCAAAGAACATAAGCAGCATCAGCGGCGAGCCATCCGCGCTCCGACAAATTTTTTGAGTAAAATTCAAACAAAAATAATTTGCGAGATGAGCTACCAATTAACGCTTCCTTCCTTCGAAGTATCAATCTCCGCTAAATCAACGCCTTCGTCGTAAAAGAAAATCTTCATCTGGTCAAACAAAAAATCGTGCGTGTCGGGATTGGAAACGTCCAGACCGAAATGATTGATAAGCTGTTTTTGTTTTTCCAGCCATTCTTTCCAACAGTTTTGACAGATTTCCTGCCCGATTTTTTGCCCCAATTCGGTCGGAATCGGCGCGTAGCCAATCGGTTCGTTTTTCTGCCCGCAACGGGCGCATTTGAATTTATCGCTTGAAAATAAAGCCATTTTGTTCTCCTTGATTTTCAATTTTAGATTTGCGATTTGCGATTTGCAAGAAGCCGTCTGAATTAACTTGCCAAATCCGCCTATCAATTGTTCGCTTTTTTTATCGCCGCCAAAACCTCGTCGTCTTTCGGGCGAAACAGGCTCAAAGATTGGACTTGGTGATGCCGAATAACGCCGTCTTTATCAATTACTACCACGCCGCGCGCCGAACGACCGGGAAGCCATGATTTCATCCCGTATTCGGAGGAAACCTCGCCGCCCGCGTCCGACAAAAGCGTCAAAGGCAAATCATATTTTTCGACAAAATTTTTGTGCGATTCGGCTGTGTCGGTGGAAATTCCGACGACTTCCGCGCCGGTTTTTTGGTAATCTTCCCAATTATCTCTTACGGAGCAAAGCTGTTTCGTGCAGACGGGCGTGTTGTCGCCGGGATAAAAAAGGAGAACGACGGTTTTGCCTTTTTGACCGGCTAAATTCCAATTGTTTCCGCTGCCGTCCTTTAAAGTAAAATCCGGCGCTGTTTCGCCAACTTTCATTTTAATCTCCTAAACCTATTTTGAAATTACCGCATTGATTGTGATTCTAACCTTTTGCATTTTTTACCGCAATAATCTCCGCCGCGATACTGACGGCGATTTCTTCGGGCGTTTGGCTGTTAATCGGCAAACCAATCGGCGTGTGAATCTGGTTTAACTTTTCTTTCGGAAAGCCTTCT
>DATHTS010000231.1:0-5706 GCA_035462935.1 Pyrinomonadaceae bacterium | reverse complement strand
CGCCTGCATTATTTGTTCCTTATTCGCGCGGAAAATAGGCGCGCGCGGCTTTTTCTCGGTTGATTTATCGGCGTCGGAATCAGCGTAGGAATTGGGCGAAACGGGAATTTCCTTTTGCTTGTCCGTCAGAGCGATGTTCATTTTTTCGAGCGTGGCGCGGTTTAGAGTTCCCGTCGCGCGCAAGCCGTTTGCCGATTGATATTTCTTGATTTCGGCGCGGAAATTATCATCCATTTTGCCGGTTTCCGTGACATTCAGCATTTTTTGCGCCTGCATAACTTGCTCTTTGTTCGCACGAAATACGGGCGGTTTCTTTTTTGTTTCCGCAGTTGTGGAAGAATTATTCTGAGCCGGTGGATTCGTTTGAGCAAATACCGCGAGGCTCAACGAAAGAGTTGCGATAGCGATAAAGATTATTTTTTTCATTTTTTGAGTCTCCTGAGAATTTTAGAGTTAATCAAAAGCCGCAACAGGCAGGAAAAAGACACTTGTGCCTTTTTAGAGAAAAACAGTTTTAGCTATTGATTGTAGGATGAATTTTATGCAAATAAAAAAAAATGTCAAGAGTTTTTTTTTCTGTTTTTTACAAAAAAATGAAAAATTTATAAAACAGGTGAGGAAAAATCAGGAAAAATTGAAGATACCGGTTTATTTTCCGTCCCCGCAAAAGTCTTTTTACCTGTCTCTTTTATCTTATTTTTTTTCCACAAAGAGAACTTTATCGCTAAAAATAATCTTATAAAGTTTTACAGCCAGAGACGAATTTGCATTTTGCAGAATCCGGTAATGTTTGAGCGCGGAAGCCCGATTGTTGTTTTTCATTTGGGCGACTGCCAAATTGAAGCGCGCCGGTTCAAAATTAGGATTAATCTCAAGCGCTCGTCTTATAAATTGAATCGCTTCTTTATACTTCTTTTTATTAATTAGCGCCACGCCCAGAATATTATGGGCAGCGGCATGATTCGGGAAAAGCTGTGTGGTTTCCCTCAAAACCGTAATGGCTTTTTTAAGATTTTTTGTCCGAACCAGCGCCAGTCCGTAAAAGGTTTGAATTCTCGCGTCAGGCTCGGCAAATTTCGTTAAACTTTCGAAGCAGGTAACAGCTTCTTTGTTTATTTCCAACTCCAGATTGAGCTCGCACAGGTTTAAGCGAATTTTAGCGTCTTGCGGCAAGAGGTTAACCGCCTTTCGCGCGGGCTGCAAAGCTTCGCCTTTACGCCGCAAATGCCTGTAAACGGTGCTCAGATTATACTGCGCTACTGCTAAATCCGGCTTTAGCTCAACGGAGCGCAGCAGTGCGGGAAGCGCTTCCTCCAAACGGCCCATTCTCGCGCGCGCGGTGCCGAGATTGTTGTAAATTTCGGCATCGTCAGGCTTCAAAAGCAAAGCCTGCTCGCAGCTTTCTACAGCTTCTTCAAACCGTCCGGTCTCCTCAAAACCGCAAGCCTGGTTTCGATGTTCACTAAAATCTTTGATTGATTCTTTCGCGCCGGCGACTTGCGCTGACGGAATTTGCGCCGAAACAAGCGCGGCGGTGGAAAACGGGAAAATTACGATTAGAAAAAACAAACAGATTTGTTTTGAATGAGCATACATACAACCCTCCTTGATAATAAATAGCTCAAAACGTGGAAGCGTTATTTTTTGAGACTGGCAATCAGCCCCGGGTTTACAAATTTTTTTTCGCCTGTTTTTTATTATAGTAGTAATTCAGAGGTTTTTAAAATTGATGGTTTCTATTTATTTGGCTAACCGCGGAGGACTCTTTCCCGCAACCAAATTTCTATTTCATCAATTTTCCAAGCGTCTGATTCGATAGTTAAAACCAATTCAATTTGCTCGATAATCGTCCAGTTTTTTCGATAGCCGTTTAATTCCAGAAACCTTTGCAAAAGTGTTGTAGCTGTGCGCTTGTTTCCGCCGCGCCACGGATGATTTTTGATTAAGCCAAAAAGGAGATTTGCCGATTGTCGAATAATATCGGCATTTTCATAAATCGCGGCGTGTTTTGGGCGATTCAAGGCGGACTCAATCAGTTCACGAGAATCCACGCCGTAACGAGTTTCGTCTAATGCCTGCAATAAACGAATGTGAATCAAAACGGCTTCGGCATAGCTGATATAAACCGTTTCATCAATCGCCAATGCGTTTCATCTCCTCGAAAAATTCCGCATCTTCTTTAACAATTCGATTGACGAAATCCGCAACCTCCTGTGAAGGCTTAATATACTCGCCGTAAACCGCGTCGTTCTTGAGCGTCAAGCTAACCAGCGTGCCGGTTGGGAATCCTTCACGCTGACAAACTTCAGCAGGAACTTCCAGTATCCAAGTGTCTTTTTCAAGGCTCACGGTTTTTAGTTTATTCGATTCGTCAGAAGCTGTAATCATCGCTTTTCCTCAAACCGAATTGTAGCATTCATTCGGGGAAAAGTTTAGAAATCAAAATTCTCCAAAATTTATTGACTAAGGAATTTTTCAGTAAATGTCTTCTTGCTGAATGAATGCTCATTCATTTATAATCTTTTCAATAAAATCTGCAAAATTAAGGACAAATTAATATGTTAAATATCGGAAAAGCCGCCGTTTTGGGCGCGGGAACAATGGGAGCGGCGATTGCCGCGCATCTTTCAAATGCAGGAATACCGACGCTGCTTTTAGACATCGCGCCGAAGGAATTAAGCGAAGATGAAAAGAAGAAAAATCTAACGCTCGAATCGGCTCAGGTTCGCAACCGTCTGGTCACGACGCTGTTTGAAGCGGCGAAAAAGCTGAAGCCCGCGCCGTTTATGCTGCCGGATAATGCCAGTCTGATTTCGCTAGGGAATTTTGAAGACGATATTTCCAGGATCAAAGACTGCGATTTTGTTATCGAGGCGGTCGTCGAAAATCTGGAAATCAAACACAAGATTTTCGCCGAAGTCGAAAAACACAGAAAAGAAGGTTCGATCATCGCTTCAAACACCAGCGGAATTCCGATCAAGCAAATCGCCGAGCCTTTTTCCGACGATTTCAAAGGGCATTTTCTCGGCATTCACTTTTTTAACCCGCCGCGTTATATGAAGCTCGTCGAGATTATCCCGACCGAGTGGACGAAGCCGGAAGTTTCCTGCTCGATTTTCGGGTTTTTGAATCAGCGTTTGGGCAAAGGCGTCGTTCCGGCGAAGGACGAGCCGAATTTTATCGCCAACCGCATCGGCACATTCGGAATGATGGCGACGGTTCACGAGATGCTCGATATGGGCTTTACGCCGACCGAAGTTGACCAAATGACCGGAAAGGCAATCGGACACGCTTCGAGCGCGACTTTTAGAACTTCGGATTTGGTTGGCTTGGACGTTCTCGCGCACGTCAACAAAAATCTTTATCCGGCTGTCCCGAACGACGAAGACCGTGAAGTTTTTCAGCTTCCCGATGTGATTGAAAAGATGCTCGAAAAGAAACTTTTGGGCGACAAAACCGGCGGCGGTTTTTACAAAAAATCGAAAGACGCGGAAGGAAACCGGCAGATTCTCGAACTCGATCTCGAAACTTTTGAATACAAGCCGCAGGAAAAAACGAAGTTTCCGAGCTTGGAAGCGGCAAAAAATATCGAAGATAAAGAAAAACGCATAAAAACTCTGGTTTGGGGCAAGGATAACGTCGCCGAATTCTTGTGGAAAACGATGTCGCGCACATTTCGCTATGCGGCGAATCGAATTCCCGAAATCGCCGATACGATTGTCGAGATTGACAACGCCATTAAATGGGGTTTTGGATGGGAAATAGGCGTGTTTGAAACGTGGGATGCCGTCGGCGTGAAGGAATCGGTCGAGCGGATGAAAGCCGAAAACCAGCCTGTTCCCGAAAACGTCCAGAAAATGCTCAATTCCGGCGCGGAAAGCTTTTATAAAACGGAAAACGGTGAGAGATTTTATTTCGATTTAACGAGCGGCGAATACAAGAAAATTCCCGAACAGGAAGGCGTAATCATTCTCAAATCCGTCAAAGAACGCAGCGGCGTGATCAAGAAAAACGCGGGCGCGTCGCTGATTGATTTGAGCGACGGCGTGGCGTGTCTGGAATTTCACTCGAAAATGAACGCCATCGGCGGCGACACGGTGCAGATGATGAATTTCGCCATTGATGAAGTCGAAAAGAATTTCAAGGGCTTGGTCATCGGCAATCAAGGCGGAAATTTCTCGGCGGGCGCGAATATTATGCTTCTGCTTCTGGCGGCGCAGGAGGAAGAATGGGACGACATCAATATTATGATTCGCCAGTTCCAAAACGCCGTGATGCGTCTCCGCTATTCCGCAAAACCCGTCGTTACCGCGCCTTACGGTCTTACATTGGGCGGCGGCTGCGAAGTTACGATGCACGGCGACAAAGTTCGGGCGGCGGCGGAAACTTATATTGGTTTGGTCGAAGTCGGCGTCGGCTTGATTCCGGCGGGCGGCGGCACGAAGGAATTGACGATGCGGGCGATGGATTTGGCTAAAAGAACGCCGGATGCCGACCCGCTGGCATTTTTAAAGAAAACATTTGAGCTGATCGGGATGGCGAAAGTCGCAACTTCGGCTCAGGAAGCCCGCGCCTTCGGAATTTTGCGACCTTCGGATGCAATTTCGATGAACGGTGATCGCCTTATTGCCGACGCGAAACAGGAAGTTTTGAATCTCGACGCTTCCGGCTACGTTCAGCCCGTCGAGCGAACCGATATTCTCGCTTTGGGAGAACAAGGACAAGCGGCGATGAAACTCGCCTTGTATATGATGAAACGCGGCGGCTACATTTCCGAACACGACGAGCTGATCGGCAAAAAACTCGCCAAGGTAATGAGCGGCGGCGATTTAAATCACCAGACAAATGTTTCCGAGCAGTATCTTTTGGATTTGGAAAGAGAAGCGTTTTTGAGTCTGTGCGGCGAGCGGAAAACGCAGGAGCGAATCGCGCATATGTTAAAGACGGGCAAGCCTTTGAGAAATTAAAAGTGGCAGACGATAAATCAAAATTTAGAATCGCAGTGGTCGGAATCGGCGGTGTCGGTGGTTTCGTTGGCGGCAAATTGGCGGCGCGTTTTGAAAATTCAGAAATAGTCGAAGTAATTTTAGCTGCGCGAGGCAAAAACGAAAAAGCGATACGAGCTAACGGGTTGAAACTTATCGCGACTGAAGGCGAGCAAATCGTCAAACCTAAGCTAATTGCGACAGAAGAAATAGGCAATACGAATTTACTTCTTCTTTGCACGAAAGAATATGATTTGGAAGAAACCATTTCATCATTAAAAAAATTCATCGGCGAGAAGACGGTAATTTTGCCTCTTCTTAACGGAGTTGATACTGCTGAGAGAATTGCCGGAATACTGCCTGACGCCGAAATTTGGCAAGGCTGTATTTACGTCGCTTCAAGATTGACCAAACCGGGCGTTGTTCAGGAAATGGGCAATATCTGTCTGATTTATTTTGGCGACGGAAAGGCGAGAAGCGAAAAAACGGAGTTTGTCGAAACCGTTTTCAGAGAGGCGGGAATTGACGCGCATTTTGCCGAAGATATTTTGGCAAAGATATGGGAAAAATTTGTATTTATTTCCGCTCTCGCCGCTTCAACGTCGTATTTTAACGCGACCATTCGCGGAGTTTTGGACAATCAGGAATACAAGAATCTGTTTGATAATTTGCTTGCCGAAATAAAACTAGTTGCCGCCGCAAAAAGAATCGGTATTTCCGA
>DATHTS010000230.1:0-10768 GCA_035462935.1 Pyrinomonadaceae bacterium | reverse complement strand
AGTTAAAGGATTGTTCGGTAAAATTTTTAAGACAAAAGGGTTGCCAAAAAATCTTTTCTCACTCTCCACTCTCCGCTCTTAACTCTCCACTCTTCTAATATCTCCGCGAAACTCTTCCTGTTCTTAATGATAATACAAAACCGCCGCGATTTCCTTTCTCGTCGCTTATTTCGATGCCGGCTTCCCTCGAAGGCGAGGAAATTTGCAGGCGAAATGTTCCGTCGGCAGAAGCGAAGGTTTCGCGTCCGGCGCTTCTGACCATCGCTCCGGGCTGGGTTTTGCCGGTTATTAAAAAGATGTTTCCGCCGACGTTTTCAAACTGCCAATCGCTGATTTCAAGCGTTTGGCTGCCTACCCTTTTGACGACGGTAAATCTGGAAGGCTCGCTCCAATCGCTCGTCTGCCCCGAATTGGCTCTCGCTCGAACGCGCCAGTAATAAACGCCCGGAGCGATATTTCCGTATGTAAAACCCTGTCCGGGAAGGCTGTCGCGCTCGACTACAAGCGCGTCAACAACAAAAAACGGCGAGGTGGAAACCTGTAAATGGTATCTGGAAATCGGAACGCTGTCGGTATTTTCCCAGCGGAAGGAAACATCGGCGTTGCCGCGATTTGAAGCCGGAATCTGCTCGGAAGAAGACGGCGCGGCGAGCTTCGGCGGATTGATGAGCTTTTCTTTCGCCGAGATTTTGCCGTTGTTGACGGTGGCAAATTCATCGCCTTGAAGAACCGTTTTCGTGCCGCCGACGCTGGACTCTACGCTGCCGCGGCTGATGCGGATTTCGCCGCCCGCGCCTTCGGGGCTGATCTTAAAGCTGGCGTCGGTTTGAGATTTGAGACGATTTTCCGAATCCAAAACTTCGACGACGTTTTGCGAATTTTCGGGCTGTTCTTCGGTTTTAACGTTGATTTGCCCGTCGTCGAGACTGACGCGAACATCCGTTCCGCCGAAAATCGAGGCGCTGTCGCGGATGACGACCGTGCTGTTCGGACGAATCGAAAGCATCGAACCGTCAATCATTTTCACCTGCGCCCGTCCGTCGGCTTGAGTCTGAATGGTGTCGCCTGCGGAAACATAAGTCGGGCGCGTTACAAGAAGCGTTTCGCGCGTCGCGGCGCGAATAACGCGCACGTCGCCTTCAAAAGAAACGATCTGCGCCGCGTCCTTCGGAGTTTCATTGATCGGCGTGTTGGAAAAAAGCCGGTCGCTGTTGCGCCAGAGCCACCAACCGCCATAGGCAAGCCCGCCCAAAAGCACAATTATAGCGATAGCTCCGTAAATGGTGCTTCTGCGGATATTCCACCAGTCAACGTAAAATTTGCGATACCTTTTATTCATCGCGGCAGGTGATTTTGCGGAATGCCTTTCTAAATTTTGTTTTTAACAACAGAAAGAAAACACTTTCTATTATCTATTACTTAGCGGATAAAGAAAAGCGTTTTCTTGTAATTCAAGGCTGAAATTGCGTTTTATAATTTTTGCTTTTTTATTTATTCGATGTCGAATTTCTCCTCAACGTGCAGAACTTCCTCTTTCTTCGCCGGGAAAATCACTGACAAAATTATCGAAAGCGCGATTGCCGAAACGACGACGCCGAGCGAGATGTTTATGACTTCCTGCTTGAATTCAAAATTCAGATATCTGTGTAGAAACACGGCGAAACCGGATTGGTTTCCCTCGCCCAGCGCCATTAGCGTCAATTCCGCCATCAGCGGCAGAAGCATCTTAACACCGATGAAGGTCAGCACAAACGCCAGCCCGTATTTCAGATAATGGAATTTATCCGCCAAACCCGCGAGCAGGAAATAAAACGTTCGCAAGCCTAGAATGGCGAACATATTCGAGGTATAAACGATAAATTTATCGGTCGTAATGCCGAAAATCGCCGGTATCGAATCCACTGCGAAAATCAAATCGGAAAACTCGACAACGATCAGGACGAGCAGAAGCAGCGTTCCGGCTCGCTTGCCGTCTTTAACGGTAATGAATTTTTCCTCCTCGTAATGTTTGACGATGGGAATGTAGCGCGTGGTCAGCGAAACAATCCGGCTATTCTCGATATCGAAGCCTTCTTCGTCGTCGGAAAACATCTTTATCCCGGTGTAAACCAGAAAAGCTCCGAAAATATAGATTATCCAGTGAAATCGCTCAACGAGTTCGGCTCCGGCGAAAATCATTATCATTCGCATCACCAGCGCGCCCATAATTCCCCAGAAAAGAACGCGGTGCTGATATTTGGCGGGAACCCGGAAATAGCTGAATATCAATAGAAAAACGAATAAATTATCAACCGAGAGCGATAATTCTATAAGATAACCGGTAAAGAATTCTTTCGCTTTGAAGGCGGCTAGGCTCCAGTTTTCGTGATGCGTTCCGACTTGCCAATAAATAAAGACGTTAAATAGAAGCGCGAGCGAAACCCAGACGATGCTCCATCCGATTGTTTCTCGACGCGAAGGAACATGCGGCTTGCGGTTGACGATTCCGATGTCAACGAACAGCGCGATTAAAACTACTGAAAAGAAGAAAATCCAAACCCAAAGCGGATATTCGACAGCATTCATAAAATGTAAGATACAAGGTTTGCGCCCAAAATCAAAAATAAGGTAAACGGTTTCACCCGGTTTTGAATCAAAAAACTACTTGAAAAAAGTCCTTATGATTGGACTTTACCGCTTTTTCTGTTAAAATCGCGGTTTGTCTAATCAGATAAAAATTTACCAATCTATTTATAGGAAAAAGAAATGTTAAAGTTTTTTAAGCGGATGGAAAGAACACGCAATTTTGTTCTTCTATTATTTGCCATTGTAATGGTGGTCAGTTTGGTTGTTTTTTACGCTCCGAGACCGACTGATGTGGCGGGCGGCATATTGCGCAGCGAGGAAACCGCCGCCAAAGTCGGAGGCGACGAGATTACGGTCGGCGAAATCGCTACACAAAAGGAATCGGTCAGCAGTTTATACGGGCAAGCAATGCCTGCCAAGGCTTTGCTCAACACGATGATCAGCTCGCGTATCGTCAGTCAGGAAGCCGAACGGCTTGGGCTTCGCGCTACTGACGCTGAGGTAGCCGCCTCGATCAGGGAACGATTCAAACCGGCAGACGGCAAGCCGTTTGACCAAAAACTGTATGAACAGAATGTAACCGAACGAATGGGAAGCATCAAAAAATTTGAAGAATCCATCCGCGAAGAATTGAGCGGTGAAAAGCTTCGCGCTTTTCTTACGGCGGGTGTTACGGTTTCGGAAGAAGAAGTTCTGGAAGATTACAAGCGCCAAAACACAAAGTTTGACGTAACTTATGTCCCGGTCAGCGTTGCCGATTTAGCGCAAACCATTAAACCGAGCGATGAAGAACTGCGAAATTATTTTGAGCAAAACAAAAAAGCTTATTTCATTTCATCGCCGCAAAAGAAAATCCGCTATGTTTTTCTCGACACCGCGAAAATCGGCGAAAAGCTGAACATTTCCGAAGCCGATCTCAAAGCCGAATACGATAAACTGCCGGATGAAAGGAAAATAGCCGGCGTGCAGGGTCAGGAAATCGTTCTTCGAGTTCCCAAACAAGAACTCGAAGTTCAGGTTTCGGAAAAAGCCAATCAACTGGTGGAAACTCTTCGGAAAGACGGCGAAACGGTTTCGGAAGAAGGGTTTGCCGAAATCGCCAAAGGACAATCGGAAAATCCGAACACGGCGCGCAACGGCGGGAAAATTCCGGGTTTGATCAGAGAAAATCCAAATAATCCTGAAGACCCGTATCAACGCCTTCTAAAAATGGAGCCGGGCGAAATTACCGAGCCGATCAGCTATCAAGGCAGATATTTCATCCTGCGCCGCGGTGAAGCAGTGCCGAAATCTTTCGAGGAAGCGAAAAAGGAATTAGACGTTAGCCTGCGCAACCGCCGCGCCTACGCCGCCGCCGCCGAACTCGCGCAAAAAGTTACCGAAGATTTGCAGCAAACGAAAGACGCGCAGCAAACGGCGCAAAAATTTGCCGCCGAAGCGAATATGAGCGTGAACAATATGGTGCGCGAAACCGACTACATTAAACCCGGCGATACGGTCGAAAACATCGGCGTTTCGCAGCAGTTTGAAGAAGGAATCGCTCCCTTGGCGCAGCCCGGCGAAGTCGGCGAAAAAATTCCTATCCCGAACGGTTTTGCAATTCCGCTTCTGGTTGACCAGAAAGAACCGCGTGACGCCGAGTTTGAAGAAGTCAGGGCGCAGATTCTTGAAACGGTAAAAATTGATCAGGCGCGAGCGAGGGTCGAAGAAATTGCCAAGCAAATTGCCGCAAATGCGACTTCGGCGGGCAATTTGAATGCTGCGGCGCAAAGCAGCGGCTTGAAAGCGCAGGAGCAGAAAGGCTTTATCTTAGGCTCGCCGCTCGGACAAGGACCGAGCGCCGCGACCGGCGAGGCTCTGGAAACCGCGGTTTACGGTCTGCGCGAAGGCGAGGTTACCAAACAGCCGGTGAAAGTAGGCGACAATTGGTATATCGTCGGCGTGAACAAACGCGAAGAAGCAAATATGAACGAGTTCGCACAACAGCGCGAACAGCTTCTCCAGCAGAAACTAATGCAAAAACGCGGACAGGTTTTCTCTGATTTCATTGCCTCCGCCCGTCAACGTATGGAGCAAGCCGGACAAATCAAAATTTACCCGGACGCTCTGGCGAAAATTGACGAGGCGATGGACGCAGATCAGCCGCAAATTCCGCAGATGCCGCAGTTCCCGGGAATGCCGCCGCAAGGAGAGTAGGCAGCTTAAATAAAAACTTCATTCCTGTTGATATGGAGAGGTTTTCACAAATAAATTCAATACATCGAATTTTTCTCTAAAAAAGAAGAGGTCGTTAATCAAACGACCGCTTCTTTTTTTGCTTTAAATAAATTTTCTATTCGCCCAGATAAGCTTCCTTAACGCGCGGGTCTTGCGATAATTCTTTCGAATCGCCTTCCATCACGATTCTGCCTGTTTCCAAAACATAAGCGCGGTCGGAGTGATGAAGCGCGGCGTTAGCGTTTTGTTCGACTAATAAAATTGTTGTGCCTTCGGCGCGGATATTTTCAATCGCTTCAAAAATCGTGTGAACAAGAAGCGGCGCGAGTCCGAGCGAAGGCTCATCCAGCAGCAACAAACGCGGGCGCGACATCATTGCCCGCGCCATCGCCAGCATTTGCTGCTCGCCGCCGGAAAGCGTTCCGGCTTTTTGTTTTTCGCGTTCCTTGAGGCGCGGAAACAGCGTAAATCCGCGTTCCATATCTTCGGCTATTTTTTTCTTATCCTTACGGATATACGCGCCCATATCCAAATTTTCACGCACGGTTAAATTAGCAAAAACGCCGCGACCTTCCGGCGACATTGCAATGCCCATCGGAAGGAGTTTGTGCGTCGCCATTCCGCTAATGTCCTTGCCTTCATACGTTACACGCCCGTTTCGCGGCTCTAAAAGCCCGGTAATTGTCCGCAAAGTCGTCGTTTTTCCCGCGCCGTTCGCGCCGATCAAAGTTACGACTTCGCCTTGTTCGACGTGCAGTGAAATATCGGTCAACGCTTCGATTGCGCCGTAATTGACGGATACGTTTTCTAAAGTCAGCATAATTTTTAAAGGCAGAAGACGGAAATCAGAAGTCAGAAGAAAGAAGACAGAAATCAGAAGAAAGAAGACAGAAATTAAAAGACGAAAATAGAAGCTTGTTGTTTTATAAAATCTATAAATTTTTATCTGTCATTTCTTATCTTTTGCATATAGCTGCCAAGCATTTTGCTTATTTCTTCCAAATTTGTTTTTAACCGGCTTACATCTCCATAATTTAAATCATTCACTAAAATAAGGTAATAGCGGCATTCTTCCAGAGAACCTTGTGCGATATTATAGAAACGAAGTTTATCCGCTTTACCCGTTTTTTTGAAACCTTCGGCAAAATTTGCCGGAACTGAAACTGCCGCCCGGCGCAGTTGCGAAGTTAAGCCGAATAATTCGTGTTTTGGAAAGTTTTCCGTCAAACGATAAACACTTAAAACAAAAGCATGTGATTTCTTCCAAATTTCGACATCTTCAAAATTCCTTGCAAACATAATCACAATAGAGCCAAATAAACCCAATTCTCCCTTCTGATTTCTGTTTTCTGCCTTCTGACTTCTGTTTTCTCCCTTCTGACTTCTGTTTTCTCCCTTCTGTTTTCTCCCTTCTGTTTTCTACCTTCTAATTCCTCAGTCCCCCAGATAAGCTTCTATCACCTTCGGATCATTCTTAATATCCTGCGGAAGTCCGAGCGCGATTGATTTGCCGTAATCCACAACCTGAATCCGGTCGCAAACTCCCATTACGACTCGCATATTATGTTCGACCAGGACTATCGTCAGATTAAACCGGTCGCGGATTTCCTTTATTAAGCCTGTTAAGTCTTCCTGTTCGGACGGATTCATTCCAGCCGCCGGTTCGTCTAAAAGAAGGAGATTCGGGCGCGTGGCAAGCGCGCGGACAATTTCCAGACGCCGCTGATTTCCATAGGGCAAACTGGTTCCGCCTTCATCCTTGTATTTGGCAAGGTCGAAGATTTCGAGCAGTTCCAATGCGAATTGGCGATGCTCGGCTTCGTCTTTGAAATAGTTCGGAAGCCGAAAAACGCCTTCAAGCAAGCTTTGTTTAGCGTGGCGATGACAAGCTGTAACGACGTTTTCCAAAACCGTCATACTCGGAAAAAGCCGGATATTTTGAAATGTGCGCGAAACGCCGAGACGTGAGATTTGATACGGTTTCATCCCGTTGATGCGCGTTCCGTTGATAAAAATATCGCCGGATGTCGGTTCATAAACGCCGGTTAAAAGATTAAAAATCGTGGTTTTACCAGCGCCGTTCGGTCCGATTAATCCGTAAATTTCGCCTTGTTTGACGGCGCATTCGAGTTCGTTGACGGCGACCAGCCCGCCGAAACGTATTGTCGCTTTATCGGTTTGCAAAACAGCTCCGCCGTTGGTGGTAACGCTCATTAATCTTCCTCCTCGCTGGTCAGGCGTTTTGCTTCTTCCTGTTGAGCAATCGGAACGCCTTTATTATCGCCGGTTGTTCCTGTCCCTTCAGATGCTTTGCGCGGACGTTTCAGCCAGCTCAACCCGAATTCGTTTGTTCCGAAAATTCCCTGCGGACGCAAAATCATCGTCAAAATCAAAATCAAGGCGAAAATTACCAGTCGCAGCGAGTCGAGCGGGATGCTTGACAGCAAGACATCGCCACTCGAATTTACCTGAACAAACGGAACCTGAATAAAGGCAAGCTGACGCAGAAGCTCCGGCAAAAGCGTAACGACGATTGCGCCGATAATCGCGCCGGTCATCGAACCCATTCCGCCCAGCACAATCATAATGATGACTTCAAAGGATTTGATAAATTGAAAATCGTTGGTGCTTAAAAACTTGTTGTAGTGCGCGAAAAGAACGCCGGCGATTCCCGCAAAAGCCGAGCTGATAACGAATGAAATGACTTTGTAGCGCGTCGTGTTTACGCCCATGGCTTCCGCCGCGAGTTCGTCTTCGCGGATGGAAATAAGCGCGCGCCCGGCGTCGGATTTGACGATATTATGAACGACGACGACCGTGATTACGGCAAAAATTCCAATCCAGAGAAAATTGGCGTAACCCGGTACGGTGTAACCGGTCGCGCCGCCGACCGCGTCTATGTTCAAAATTACAATGCGGATAATTTCGGCAAAACCGAGTGTTACAATCGCCAGATAATCACCGCGCAGACGAAGCGACGGAATACCGACAAGCAGACCGACAATCGCCGCGACAATCGCGCCGATAACGACGGCAATCAGCAAAATAACACTCGCCGCGCCTAATTCGCCCAAAAACGAAAAGGAGCTTTCCAACTGCCTGCCGTAAGTTACGGTGAAATACGCCGAAGAATACGCGCCGACCGCCATAAATCCGGCGTGTCCGATGGAAAATTGCCCGGTAAAACCGTTAATTAAATTGAGCGATGTCGCCAAAATAATGTTAATGGCGATAAACACGAGCAGACGCGCCGAGTAATCGTCAATTCCCGCGCCGAAAAAGCCCGTGCTGCTCATCATCGCGTTCACAATGTAAAGAAGCGCGATAACGACGATTCCAACTATTAAACTCTTCACCAGAGAAGACATAGATTTTTAGTAGTCAGTAGTCAGAAATCAGTAGAAAGTAAAAAAATTGATTGTGCCGGATTCTGAATTCTGACTTCCGGTTTCCGAAAATTAAACCTTTTCCTGCACATTCGAGCCGAGCAAGCCTGCCGGGCGAATCAGGAGAACTAAAATCAAAATAGCAAATGCTACCGCATCACGATAAGTTGACGGAATACCGATATACTGCCCGTAACCGACGACCAGAGTTTCTGCCGCGCCGATCAGCAAACCGCCCAAAACCGCGCCCGGAATATTTCCGATGCCGCCCAAAACCGCCGCGACAAACGCCTTCAAACCAACCAGAAGTCCCATTAAAGGCTCGATTTTCGGATTATACTGCGCGACTAAAACGCCCGCCGCCGCCGCCAGCGCCGAACCGAGGGCGAATGTAAAGGCAATAACATAGTCGGTATTTACTCCCATCAATTTTGCCGAATTCAAATTAAACGAAACGGCTCGCATCGCTTTGCCGATTTTTGTTTTGAAAATAATGTATTGCAGACCGAGCATCAGCAAAATCGAAACAACAAAAATCAGCAGCTGCGAAGTGTTAATCGTCGCGCTGCCGAAAAGCATATAACTCTCATTTGGAAGAAGCTGCGGAAACGCGCGCGGCGTGCCGGAGAAAATAACGACAAAACTATACTCGAGAAAAAGAGACATTCCGATAGCGGTTATGAGCGTCGTCATTCTCGAATATTTTCTCACCGGACGATACGCAAATCGTTCTATCGCCATACCGAGCAGCGCCGCAATCGCCATCGAACCCAGAAGCACAACAACAAAACCGACGATGGACGGACTTGAGGCAAATCCGAGATGAATTGCCAGCATATATCCGGCGTATGCGCCGACCATAAAAACATCGCCGTGCGCGAAATTGATGAGCCGCAAAATTCCGTAAACCATCGTATAGCCGAGCGCGATCAGCGCGTAAATCGAACCGATGGTCAGACCATTAATAAGCTGTTGAACAAAAGTGTCCATAAATTAGAAATCAGAAATCATAAGTCAGAAGTCAGAAATCATAAGTCAGAAATTAGAAGCGCGGAATAGCGTGATTTATTCCGCGCTTCCGACTTTAAACTCATTTTGCGTTTGCATTAATTGCGTTTGAATTCGTTAAAGTATTCGTATTTGAATTCATATTTCCATCCGCCGCTGTATTTGCATTCATTGCAGAATTGACGTTTGTATTGCTATCAGCGGGCGGCGCGCTCATGCCTTCGGGATAAATTGTTTCTTTGTAATTGAAACCGGCTTTTGAAGGGTCGAGTTCCAGAACGACAGCCGGTTTTACGGCATTGCGCTCATCGTTAACCGTGATTTTTCCGGTTACGCCGTTAAAATTATTAGTGTTTGCAATCGCCTGACGCAATTGCTGCGGGTCGGCTGAACCGGCGCGTTTGAGCGAATCCGCTAAAACCTTTGCCGAATCATACGCTAAAGCGGCGAGCGAATCGGGTTTAGCGCCGAATTTCGCTTGATAGGCTTTGACGAAGTTCTGAATTTCGGGCGCGGGATTGTCTGCCGAATAGTGATTGGAAATATATGAATTTTTCAGCGCGTCGCCGCCGAGTTTCCAAAGATCCGGCGAATCCCAACCGTCGCCGCCCAAAAGCGGCATATTCATTCCGAGTTCACGCGCTTGTTTGGCGATAATTCCGACCTGACCGTAATAACCCGGAATATAAATCACATCGGGGTTCGTGGCGCGAATTGCCGTTAATTGTCCCTTAAAATCAGGATCGGTTTGCGCGTAAGATTGTTCGCTGACGATTCTTCCGCCGAGTTTGGCGAACTCCTGTTTGAAAACCTCCGACAAACCTTTGCTGTAATCCGATTGGACATCGCCGAAAATCGCGGCGGTTTTGGCGTTCAAATTATTCGCCGCGTATTTTGCCATTACCAAGCCTTGAAACGGATCAATAAAACAAACGCGGAAAATGTAATCGCCGACCTGCGTGACCTTCGGATTAGTTGACGAAGGCGTAATCATCGGAATTTTCGCTTCCTGCGCGACGGGCGCGGCGGCAAGTGAATTAGTCGAAGCGACTTCGCCGAGAACAGCTTGCACTTTGTCCTGATTAATCAATTTGGAAACGACTGTTTTGGCTTGTTCGGGTCTGCCCTGGTCGTCTTCCACAATTAATTGAATTTTTTTGCCGAGAACGCCGCCCGAATTGTTAATTTCCTCAACGGCAAGCTCGATGCCGTTTTTCGTGGACTGTCCGAAACTTGCGGTTGTTCCGCTCAAATCGGCAAACACCCCGACTTTTATTGTATCGCCGGTATTTGTCGCGCCGCCCTCGCCGCCTTTTTGAACGCAGGCGGCGAAAAACAGAAGAGATGTCATTAAAGTAACCGTTGAAAAGATTTTTTTCATATTTACCTCATAGATGAAAATAGCGCAAAAGCGTAAAAAGCACTTAAAAGTTTTAGCTTTCGAGTTTGAATTCTACTCCTTTAAACGGAAATAAAAAAGGCTGTTCGGGGATAAAACAGCCTTTTTTTTAACTTTTTTTTAAAGATTTGGAAGTTTTTTATTTTGCGATAGCTTTCAGGTATCTAGCCAGTTCTTCTCTCACTTTCGGGAA
>DATHTS010000229.1:0-2028 GCA_035462935.1 Pyrinomonadaceae bacterium | reverse complement strand
GAAAGGTTTGAAGACTTGGAAGTTTGGAAAATCGCTTTTGAATGCGCGAATTTAATTTACGATGTAACTTCGGTTGGCAAATTCAGCCAGGATTATGTGCTGCGCGACCAGATCAGGCGGGCTGGAATATCAATCTTTTCAAATATTGCGGAAGGTTTTGAAAGAGACGGCAACCGCGAGTTTGCCAATTTTCTGAAGATTGCCAAAGGCTCTTGCGGCGCGGCTCGCGCTCAGGCGATTTTTGCTTTTCATCGAAATTATATTTCCGAAGATGAATTCAATTCGCTCACCGGCAAGCTTATTCAAACCAATAAACAAATCTCCGGCTTTAGGAGCTATCTTAATCAAACGGAAATGAAGGGCAGAAAATTCTTCTAAATCTAGTCGGAATCTGGAATTTGAAATTTGGAATCTGGAATCTCAAAACTATGAACATCTTGGAAATTCGCACATTGCGCGGAGCAAACTACTGGAGCGGTTATTGGAAACAGCTAATCATAATGCGCCTCGACATCGGCGGGTATGAACAGAAGCCGACCAACAAAATCGAGGGTTTTTACGAGCAGATGAAAGAGGTTATGCCGAGCCTTTATTCGCACGGGTGCAGTTACGGTGAGGAAGGCGGATTTTTGCGCCGCGTCAAAGAGGGAACCTGGGCTGGGCACGTTGTGGAGCACTTCGCGCTTGAACTTCAAACGCTCGCCGGGATGGATGTCGGTTACGGCAGAACGCGCGAAACCGATGAGACCGGCATTTATAACGTCGTTTTCGCCTATATGGAAGAAGAATGCGGGCGATATGCCGCTCGCGCCGCCGTGCGGCTTTTCCTCGATTTGGCGGAAGGGAAGACGGTTGAAGAGATTAGAAAGACGCTCGAAGAAGAAATTCAGGAACTGCGCGAACTCCGCGAGGAAGTTCGTTTCGGTCCGAGCACGGCTTCGATTGTCGAAGAAGCCGAATCGCGCGGAATTCCTTATATTCGCCTGAATTCGGCATCGCTCGTCCAACTCGGTTATGGCGTCCATCAGCAGCGGATTCTGGCGACATCTACCGCTAAAACAAACATTATCTCGGTTGATATTGCCGGAGATAAGGATGCGACGAAAAAGCTCTTGGGCGATATGGGAATTCCCGTGCCGCGCGGTTTTACGATTCGCGAGGAAGGAGAAATCAATTCAATCGTAGATTTGCTCGGTTTTCCGCTTGTTGTTAAACCTTTGGATGGCAATCACGGAAAAGGTGCGACCGTCGGAATTGAAACAAGGGAAGAACTTTCTACCGCCTTTCAAAAAGCGAAAGAGTATTCGAAATACGTCATCATCGAAAAAATGCTGGTTGGCAAAGATTTCCGCGCTCTGGTGGTAAACAACCAGCTGATCGCGGTTGCCGAGAGAACGCCAGCTCACGTTGTTGGCGACGGAAAACGAACGATTCAGGAATTGATTGACGATACGAATCGGGACCCGCGCCGCGGCATCGGACACGAGAAAGTTTTAACGTTAATTGAGGTTGACGGGCAGACCGAGAGGATTTTAAGAAGCAAAGGCTGCACGCTCGAAACCGTTTTGCCCGACGGCGAAATGATTTATTTGAAAACGACCGCCAATATTTCAACCGGCGGAACGGCGATTGACCGCACCGACGAAGTTCATCCCGAAAACGCTTTTATGTTCGAGCGCATCGCCAAAATCATCGGCTTGGACGTGGCGGGAATTGACATCATTGCCGAAAACGTCTCGCAGCCTTTGCGAGAAACCGGCGGCGGAATTATCGAGGTCAACGCTTCGCCCGGTTTCCGAATGCATCTCGCGCCGAGCGAAGGAATAGGCAGAAACGTCGCCGAATACGTCGTTGAAATGCTTTTCCCGCCCGGCAGACCTTCGCGCATTCCGATTATCTCAATCACCGGAACAAACGGCAAAACCACCACGACGCGCCTGATCGCCCATATTTTAAGAGGAAGCGGCTGCACGGTCGGTTTTACGACGACCGACGGGACGTATATCCAAAATATGCAGATTCAGGAAG
>DATHTS010000228.1:0-7066 GCA_035462935.1 Pyrinomonadaceae bacterium | reverse complement strand
AACCCACTAGTATTTGAAAAGACGCCCGGGGACGGTAAGACAGTTCTTCTTAGTAACCCCTTGGCGGCTTATCCAGGGGGGAGTATAATAAAGGTAAATGTTAATCTAAGATTATTACCCCAATATCTCAATTTTGAATGTCCGCCGATATAACTTCCCCGCCCGACACAACCTGCTTTTTAGTCTCGTTTCACTTTATTTGATTACCCGTTAACTACGGCTAACCACGCCTAACTGACCCGGCTACCTCTTTAACCTAGACTAATTTATGGACAATACCGTCTATGGAACTATTACTGCAATTATTATTTAACGGTATCGCAAGCGGCGCATTATATGCGGTGGTCGCTTTGGGATTCGGTTTGATTTATAACACGACGCGGATATTTCACATCGCGCACGGCATTAATTTTACGGTTGCCGGTTATCTGCTGCTGACGACTGCGACACACGCGGGATTTCCGCTCTGGCTGGCGGCGACGGTTAGCGTGTGCGGAAGTGCGGTGCTCGGCGTATTGATGGAGTTAGCAGTATACCGACCGCTTTATAATAAGAACGCTCCCGCCGCCGTCACATTTGTCAGTTCGCTCGGGATTTATATATTCCTGCAAAATTTAATAGCAATGATTTACGGGAGCCAGCCGCAGCCGATAATTACGAGTGTCGAAAGCGCCTTTAATATCGCGAGCGTTTCCGTCAGCCGAGTCCAAATTCTCCAAATAGCGGCTTTCGTCGCGGTCTTTGTTTTATTTTACGTGGCGACCAGGCGCACCAAATTCGGCAAGTCCTTAAAGGCGGTTTCCGATAACCCCGTGCTTGCCGAAGTAGTCGGAATTGATATAAAAAAACTGCGAACCGGGATATTCGCGCTCGGATCTGTGCTGGCTGGTCTCGGAGGAGTTATTTTGGCTTCGGATGTCGGCGTTGATCCTTACGCCGGAATGCCGGTCGTCTTGTTGGCGGTTGTTTCGGTGATTATCGGCGGGGTGGGCATTTTGGAAGGGGCGCTCGCGGGCGGAATTTTGATCGGCGTGCTCCAGGCGATGGTTGTCGGGAATTTTGACGCGAAATGGCAAAACACGACCGTTTTTCTGGTATTAATCATTTTTTTGCTTCTTAAACCCGAGGGGCTGCTCGGCTCAAAGAGGCGACTTGCCGAGGTAAAAGTATGAACTATCTGCTGAACATACTGACAATAATTGCCATTTACCTGATATTGAGCCAATCGCTTAATATTTTGGTCGGCTACACCGGTCTGCTCTCGATGAGCCAAGCCGCCTTTTACGGCATCGGAGCGTACGTGTCGGCAATTTTGATGACCGTTGCCGGGGTGCCTTTCTTTGTCGCGCTTCCGGCTGCGATTATCACCGCCATGGTGCTTAGCCTGCTCGTTTCCGTTCCTTCACTGCGCCTGAAAGGGGATTATTTTATTCTGACGACCTTCGCTTTTCAGTTGATTGTTTTCGAGATACTTTACAATTGGAGATCGCTGACCGGCGGTCCGGATGGTATCAAGAGAATCCCGAGTCCCGCCGTTTTTGGATTCGTAATTGACGCACCGATAGAATATTTCTTCTTTTGCCTGATTGCGACAGGTTTATGTTTTCTCTTTATCAGAATTATCCTGACCTCCCCGTTCGGGCAGGCTCTCAAAGCCATCCGGGAAGACGAAATCGCGGCGCAAACCTTGGGCAAAAATGTGGCGAAAATCAAAATTAAAGCCTTTGCCGCGGCGAGCGGCTTGGCTGCCGTTGCCGGAGTCCTTTTCGCTCATTACGTAACCTATATCGATCCTACGAGTTTTACGCTGCCGGAATCAATTTTCTTGCTCTCGATCGTTTTAATCGGGGGGGCGGGAAACATACTCGGTCCGATAGTCGGAACGGTAGTGCTTCTCTTGATGCCTGAAATTCTGCGTTTTGTCGGGCTTCCCGAGACAGCAGCGCCGAACATCCGGCAGATGATCTACGGAGCGTTGCTGGTTTTGTTTATGTATTTCAGACCGCAAGGGATAGCCGGGGAGTATAAATTTCGATGAATAAGAAAAACGCTTTTAGCTTGCAATCGATAACCAAATCTTTCGGCGGCTTGATAGCCGTCAAAGACGTTTCTTTTGCGGTTAACGAAAAGGAAGTCGTCGGCATAATCGGACCGAACGGTTCGGGCAAAACAACTCTTTTGGACATCGTTTCGGGTTTTCTGAAGCCGGATGCAGGCAGGATTTTTTACGACGAAGCGGATATTACGCGTCTTGCCCCGCACCAGAGAGCTGGGCTCGGGATCGGCAGACTGTTCCAAGACATCCGGGTTTTTAACAAGCTGACCGTGCTGGAAAACATGCTCTTGGCGCAAAGAGAAAACCAGGAGGAAGGAATTTTAACAGCCGTTTTCGCCAGTCCCTGGATAAAACGGAAGACCGGTGAAGCCGTTTACAATACTCGCTACTGGCTTGATTTTGTGGGTCTTGAAGTTAAGGAAAATTCGGCGGCGGAAAATTTATCATACGGGCAGGAGAAACTGCTTGCCTTGGCAATGATACTCGCCAGAAACAGTCAGCTTCTGCTGCTGGACGAACCCGTAGCCGGGCTCGACCTGCGAATGAAAGAAAAAATACTGGGCTTGATTAAAAAACTAAGAGATTCCGGCAAAACGATTATCGTTATAGAGCACGCCTTGGATTTTATATTCGACGCGTCGGACCGGATTGTCCTGCTCAACGGCGGGCGTAAAGTTTACGAAGGCGCAGCCTCTAAATTTCATAGTGAAATTAACATCAAAGAAGCTTATGCAGCAAGCTATGCACAAATCTGACCCGGTATTAAAGGTCGAAAGCCTCAGTTCAGGCTACGGGAAGAAGGAGATTCTTCGCGATGTGTTCTTAACGGTCGCGGCGGGCGAAATCGTCGGCATGATCGGGGCAAACGGCGCGGGGAAATCAACGCTCCTTAAAACGATTTCCGGGCTGGTTGAACAGCAAGGCGGACGGGTGACGGGAAAAATCATATTCGGCGGTGATGACATAACTTCCTTCAGTCCTTCAAAAAAGGCAAGAGAAGGCATCGGTTACATGCTCCAAGGAGGAGAGATTTTTTCAAATCTGAGCGTCGAAGACAATTTGTCTTTGGCTTTTCAAGGGCGAAACGGTAATGAGCCGGAAAGGCAGCAAAAATTTGTCTACGAATTGTTCCCGGCGCTTTATCAATTCAGGAAAAAAGAGCCGGGCTTTTAAGCGGCGGGCAGCGTCAGATGCTGGCGATCGGGTTAATTTTAATGACACAGCCAAAACTGCTTCTGCTGGACGAACCGACCGCCAGCCTTTCTTTGGAGGCGGCGGAGATCATCAGCCAAGCAATCGATAGGCTTAAAGAGGAATTTGGTTTGGCAATCCTTCTCGTCGAGCAGAATTTAGATCAATGTCTTTCTTTAAGCAGCCGGATTTATCTGATGAGCGAAGGTAAAATCGTTGATGAGGATACTCCCGACAACATCGTTAAAGAAAACAAGCTCGAACGAATGTTCGGGATTAAAAGTAAAGTTTCAAAACAATTAATTTAAGGAAAAACCATTATGACAAAACGCAACTTAATTATAATTATTGCCGCCGTAATCATTCTCGGCTTAATCGGATGCGGTATCTGGTATCGCTACAACAGAGAGCAGCAAACCGTTCAAGAAAATTATGATGTCGGAGCGGTTCTGTTTTTGACCGGGAATCAGGCACCTCTGGGCGAAGAGGTAAAAAACGCCTTGACCATTGCCCAGGATGAAATTAATCAAGCGGGCGGGATAAACGGAAAAAAACTTCAGCTTGCGATTGAGGACAGTAAGGACACCGCACGCGACGCGATTGCCGCATTTAACAAATTGGCATCCGGTAATTTGCCCGTAATTATCTCCACCGGCGACGTGGTCACGCTTTCTTTGACCTCGCTTGCGGACAGAGATAAAGTCGTTTTAATGTCAACCGTTGCCGCCTCACCGGGAATTCCGCAGCAAAGCGATTGGGTTTTCAGAAGTTTTATCACCGCCGACCAGCAGGCAAAAACGGCGGCGGATTACGCTTTTAACGACCTGAAACTCAAAAAGGTCGCGGTTTTGCGCATTAACAACGAATTCGGCGTTTCTTCTTTCGAGGCATTCAAAAAGCATTTTGAGGAACTAGGCGGAACGGTAGTCACCGTCGACACTTTCGAGATCGAGCAAAAAGATTTTCGCAACACACTCGCCAAAATCAATTCGGCACGCCCGGAAGCGATATTTGTCACAGGGTTCGGTTTCGGCTACGGAGCGGCAATAAAGCAAATTCGAGAGATGAATTTAAAATCCGTGATAATTGCCGACAATTCGCTTTCCATCCCGTATTTCCAAGAACTCGCTGGCGGCGGAGAAGGAGCTTATTTTACGAGCACTTTGTTTGATCCTTCCGCGGCGACGGGCAAAACTAAACAATTTATCGACAACTATAAAGCGAAATTCAACTCGAATCCTAGCTTTATCGCAGCGTTTGCTTATGATTCTTTACACCTGATAGCTGAAGCGATAAAAAATGGAGGTTACTCCAAAGAAGGAATCAGGCAAGGGCTTTTGGACATTAAAGACTACGAAGGTCTAATGGGTCGGATGAGTTTTGACCCGCAAGGAGAATTGAAATTTTCAGTTCAGGTAAACCGTATTGAACGGGGCAGCCGAAAGTTGTTTCCAAACTTTATAATTGGTGATTCTTTAACCTGACAAATAGGAAATAAACAAAATCTCGCAGAACTGATAATTAGTGCGAGCGAAATTACTCGATGTTCGGAGGAGAAATGATGGGGAATTCAAAAGTGTTTGAAGATTCTGAGAGAAAGTTTTTAGATGCTTTCTTTAACGTAGACGACAATGTCCGCCTTTTAATCGAAAGAGATAAAGGGGACTGGCTATTCAACAGAATAAACAGTTTAAAGTATGACGGAAGTGCTCTTGAGGATCTCCGAACGGAATTAAAATCAGTCCTCCAACCAATGGAAGAACTTTTAGTTAAACAACCTTGGTTTAATTGGGGAGGTTTTCTCAAATTCAAAATTGTTTTGAACATGATGAAGAAAACCGCACGTTCACGATTGCAAGGCTTATCAAGCGGGTTGCAAACAATGACATCTCGGCAGATGAATTAATTATCGGCGGCGAAGTTGCAGATACCGAAGAAGGAAAACAGTTGAAAGATTTAGGCGTAACGGTTTTGAACGGAGTCGGCAAAGCGGCGAAAGAAGCCAGAAAAAGAATTGCTGAAAGGGGCGGAGATTTTGCGATTTTGGGAGAAAGTAAATGATAACCGTTTATGTCGAAGTTCCGTTTGCAAGTTTCCGCAAATCTTTCGCCCGTTCTTTTGCGGAAACTTACAGCTTGCCGCCGCCTTCAACCATCTACGGAATGTTGCTTTCACTGGTCGGCGAACATTTTCGCAAACGACACGAAGGCGTAAAACTGGCATTTGCATATAAACAAATGCCGAAAATTGCCACAACCGTTCGCAAATTGAGTCGCTATAAATACGGTATTCCTAGCAAGCAATCGTCTTTGGGAAACGCACCTGATTTTGTCGAAACGCTTTGCGGTATTGAATTCTTATGTTGGATTGATTCATCAGAGGAGAAACTGGATGGCGAAGGCAAGTTAAAAGGCGAAACACTTGAACAACGCATCTTGACCGCCTTGAAAAATCCGCAAGAAATTACGCGGAAAGGTATTATTTGTCTTGGTTTAAGCGATGATGCCGTAAATGACATAAGTTTATGCCAAGAAGTCAAAGGAAGATGGTTTAAATATTTTTCTGATGAAAATTTGGATTATCCAATAATTGAAAAAGCGGAAGAAGATAAGTGGTATCGCCTTTTGCCAAATGATAAAGGCTCGCTTGAACTGCCTGTCTGGGCAGACCACGTTCGAGGTTTTGACACTCGTTGGCAACGATATGAATTGGATAAAGAAGCAAGTGAAATCACTTCAATGCCAGATGAAGATTCTTGGCAGTGGACTCAAATAATTAACCCGCGAAAATAAATTCTCTGAAACTCCTTTGATGCCTTGCGGCGATTTTGAAATGAGGAGGGTTTTATGAATACGGCATTGAGTGTTCATTCGCTTCACGCCCTGGCGTATTGCGAAAGGTTGTTTTTTTTGGAAGAGGTCGAGCAGGTGCGCGTGGCGGATGAGAGAGTTTATGCGGGGCGCACGCTTCACGTCGAGATCGAGCGCGAGGAAACGGACGAGATCGTGTCCTACGGGTTTGAATCCGAGATTTACGGCTTGATCGGGAAGGTTGACTGTATTCGCAAACGGAACGGAGAGATCATTCCTTACGAGCATAAGCGCGGACGTGCGGCGCGTTCCGCCGAGGGCAAGCCGGAAACTTGGACTTCCGACCGTTTGCAGATCATCGCTTACGCGCTGTTGGTCGAAGAACAGACGGGCAAAACGGTTTCGGAAGGTCGTGTGCGGTATCACGCCGATAACGCGACGGTGCGCGTGGCAATTGACGATGCGGCGCGTAACTTTTTTGAAAAATCTTTGGCGCGGGCAAAGCATCTGCAAACGAGCGTCGAGCGTCCGCCGGTAGCCGAAAACGAAAGGCTGTGCGTCAAATGCTCGCTTGCGCCGGTTTGCCTGCCGGAAGAAGCGCGTCTGGCGGAAAAACTGGCGACCGATGGGGATTTGCCCGACGAAAAGAAACCTCTGCAATTATTTCCGGCAATTGACGACCGGCAAACCCTGCATATTTTGACAAACGGCGCGAAAGTCGGGCGCAAAGGCGACCGGCTCGAAGTTTGGTCGCCTGACACGGAAGAAAAACAGGTTTACCCGGTTCAGGAAATCGGGCAAGTCGTGCTTCACGGCTTTTCGCAGATCACGACGCAGGCTCTCAGGCTTTGCGCCGACAGAAATTTGGGCGTTCACTGGATTTCCTACGGCGGACGTTATATGGGAACTTGGACGAGCGGGCAAGGTTCGGTTCAGCGTCGAATTCGCCAATATCAAGCTCTGACCGATGCCGCTTTTTGTCTCGGGTTGGCAAAAAGATTGGTCGAGG
>DATHTS010000227.1:0-10049 GCA_035462935.1 Pyrinomonadaceae bacterium | reverse complement strand
AAAGCTCCGGTCGGATCGGCTAATTCGCCTCCCGGCTGCCCAATTGCCACCATCGCCGCCAGAACTCCGATAACGATGAACAAAAAGCCCTTCGTGTAAAATCCAAACCGGGCAAGTGTTTTTACGTAGGGATTACGAACGGTTTCTTCCGCCGCTTTAACGGTTTCGTCAATTTTTTCCTTGACTATCTGCTTGGTTTCGTCGCTCATTTAAGGGATGAGGGATGAAGGATGAGGGATGAAGTGGTAATGAAATCTTTCATCCTTCATCCCTCATCCTTCATCCTTTCTTCTGCGCCTTCGCCGCTCTTTTACTCAGCCATTTCGCCCATTTTTCCATATACGGGCGCAGCGGTTTAAAGAGCTTCGCCCTGAACGAGCCTTCCGCCTGCTTTTCGCCCCACGCGCGGAGATTTCTCTCGGCATATTGCCGAATCTGCGGTTCGAGATTTTGTTTTTTGACCGAATGCCTGAGCGTCAAATAATAATGCTGCCCGACGAGCGAAAAAATCAGCCCCGCCATATTGCTTCTAAACGAAGATTTCGCCATAAAACGCTCGGTGAATTTCCCGAAAGGTTTCAAAAGCGCCCCGACCGAAATTTCCAGCCAGGCTGATTTTCCCTGCATTTTCGGGTGATAAAGTCCGGGCAGATCGCCTTTCGCCGGAACGTCCATATTTTTCAGACGCGGGTCGTTGATAAAATCCACCAACCGGATTCTCTCGATGCCTCGCAGATGCTCAATCGGCACGAAAGCGATGATTTTGCGGATGAGTTCTTCCGTGCCTTTCGGTAAATCAATTTCGGATTGATTCTCGATTTTTAATTCTGAAGATTTCGCAGACTTCAAGCCTGCCATTTTGATTGCCATAAAAATTAAACTTCTTTTTCTATTAAAACACTTTCCAAATATAAAGTCTCAGGAGCAAAATCCTGCTCGTTCTGCCATTGCACCGTGCCGAAAGAAACGCGGAAATTCTTAAAATAATTAAAATCTCTTAATTCCTTGAAAATTCCTTTATCCAAATACGGCTTAATATCGAAACGCTTAATCAAACCGTCATTAAACTTCAAATCAAGCGTAAAATCATCGTTTGCTTTGGCTGAAACCACTCTTTTCATAATTACCTTAATGGTTCAATTTTAAAAACTGCTTCCCCGTTTACGGCAAGCTGCCAATTCGCCATTAGTTCTTCCCGATGAATTTCGACCCAAGCCTGCACGAGTTTCATTTTAGAGTTTCTGAGCGAGCCTTCCAGTAATTCGCCATCGGGGATTCGGATAACGGCTTCCTCCTCGGCATACTTAACGTGAATATGCGGCGATTGATGCTGTCGGTTGTCGAAATAATACATCAAAACAATCACGCCATAGAACATTGAAATAACAGGCATCGGTAATTTCCTCTAAATCTATATAAAATTGTAAATGTTAAATTGCCAATAGTAAATTGCGCGACAAAACTGTGGCTGGTAAGCCACAAGTTCAAATTTCAAATTTCAAATTTCAAATTTCAAATTCCTTTCATTCCAACAACTTAGTGTTATTTCCTAATTTTGGCACAATCTTTGTTAATAAAAATTTCAGAATGAAGCAAACCACTCTTTCACAATCAATCAAAACCGGCGGAATCGGCTTGCACACGGGCGTTGAAGTCAATCTGAGATTAAAACCGGCGCCCGAAAATACCGGCTATATTTTTGTCCGCACCGATCTCGACAATTTCGAGATTCCGGCGAATGTCGAATACATTTCGCATTGCAGCTACGCGACGACCTTGATGCGAAAAGGCGTTGTTTTGTCAACCTGCGAGCATCTTCTCTCCGCCTTGCGCGGCGCGGGCGTGGACAATTGTTTTATCGAACTCGACAACATCGAGATTCCGATTATGGACGGCTCAAGCGAAAATTTTATTGAATTAATCGAAAAAGCCGGAATTTCCGAACAAGACGCACCGCGAAGATTTTTGCAAATCAAGGAAAAGGTCGAATTCGAGCAAGGCGCCCGGAAAATGTCAATCGAGCCAGCCGACAAATACGAAATCGAATGCATAATTGATTTTCCGCATCCGTTTATAAACAAGCAGAAATTTCATTTCGTCTTTGAAAACGGCTCGTTCGGACGCGAAATCGCTTCGGCGCGAACGTTTGGTTTTACAACCGAGATTGAAATGCTCCGAAAAGCAAATCTCGCGCTCGGCGGTTCGCTGGACAATGCGATTGTTCTAACGCCGGAAGGAATGCTCAACGAAAATCCGCTGCGCTTTCAAGACGAATTCGTCCGCCACAAAATCCTCGACATCATCGGCGATTTCGCCCTTTTAGGAATGCCGATTCTCGGAAAAATTAAGGCGAAAAAGAGCGGGCATTCGGTTCACGCTTCGTTAATGAGTAAATTGCTGAAAAACGAAAAGGCTTGGAAGATTGTCGAAAAGTAAAAAACATCTGCGCCCTTTAACAAGCGGTCAGCGCCGCTAAATTCCGATTGGTTTTGATTCTTCGACGTAAGCGACGCCCTCGATTTTTTCAATTTTTTTGATAGCGGATTTTTCAACCGTTCCCGAAATCATTCCGAGCGCGCTCATCTGCTGTTCGACATTCATTCCCGCATTTTTGCACTGCGCGGCGATCTCCGCCAATCTATCTTTGTAATTCTTTTCAATTTTTACAATAACTTCTGCTTTGGACATTATTTTTCTCCTTCTCCTTTAAAACTACCAATCCGGCGTATGAAAAACGCCTTCCCTATCAATTCTTTGATACGTATGCGCCCCGAAAAAGTCGCGCTGTGCCTGTGTTAAATTCGCGGGCAGGCGTTGGGTGCGTAGCGCGTCAAAATACGCCAGAGCCGAAGACAAACACAGAGCAGGCACACGGCTTTCGGTAAATTCTCCGACCATCAAACGCCAATCGCCGCGCTTTTCGTTCAGGATTTCCTTGAATCGTTCGTCTAAAATTAAATTCGGAAGCTGCGGATTTTCCGTAAAGGCTTGGCGCATTTCGTCAAGGAGCGCCGAGCGGATAATGCAGCCGCCGCGCCAGATTTTGGCGATTTCCGCTAAATCCAAATTATAATTTTTTTCAATCGAAGCGGTTTGTAAAAGCGAAAGACCTTGCGCGTAAGTTACGATAAACGAATTTATCAGAGCGTTTTCCAGACGCTGAACAAACTCCTGTTTGTGTTCGGCAAAATCCTTTTGCAGTTTTTCGCTTTTCTCCGTTTCAACCGGATGCTCGCCGTTGCCGCCGTCGGGTTCGATTCGGGCGTCAATTTGAAATTTTTGCTGTTGGCTCGCAACCGTTTCAAAATCCCGTCTGTGCCGCTCGGCTTTTGGCGCGTTGAGCGGCTCGCTGTGGACGGTTTTGGCTTGGGCAAGTTCCAAATTTCGCAGATCGAGCGGCGATTCCGCGCCGTAGCTTTTTGCGGCTAAAACCCTTAATTCTTTCAGCGCGGAAATCTGCCGCATCGCAACCGCCGCGTCAATCGTCGGGACGGGAACGCCCAAATCCATCGCCGCCTGCGAAGTCCATTTGCCCGTTCCCTTCTGCGCCGCCTTGTCCAGAACCATTTCAACCAAGGGCTTTCCGGTGTCCGCGTCAACTTTTCGCAAAACTTCCGAGGTGATTTCAACCAGAAAAGAATTAAGCTGCGAGTTGTTCCAAACGGCAAAAGTCCGGCTCATTTCTTCATAACTCAAACACAGAACGCGGCGCATAAAATCGTAAGTTTCCGCCAAAATCTGCATCAAGCCGTATTCAATGCCGTTATGCACCATTTTGACAAAATGCCCCGCCGAACCCGCGCCGACGTGCGCCGCGCACGGCTCGCCGTTTACCTTTGCGGAAACGGCTTCGAGAATCGGTTCGACCTGTTCGTAAGCCGCCAAATCGCCGCCGATCATAATGCTCGCGCCGTTTCTCGCGCCTTCCTCGCCGCCCGAAACGCCGACGCCGAGAAAGTTTATTTCTTTTTCGGTTAATAATTTCTGCCGCCGTTCCGTATCGGAAAAATGCGAGTTTCCGCCGTCAATGATTAAATCGCTTTTGTTCAAAAGCGGCAGCAATTCGTTGATAACGGAATCAACAATTCCGCCCGCCGGAACAAGCAGCATAATCTTGCGCGGCGTTTCGATTTTGGCGGCAAAATCCCTGATGTCGTCCGCCGTTTGAATATCGAAACTCGCGCCTTCTGCGAGCAGAAGTTTGCGCTTTTCCGCATCCAAATCGTAACCGACGGAAGAAAATCCGTTCTCCGCGACATTGAGCAGAAAATTTCTGCCCATCGTTCCAAGCCCGATCATTCCGAATTTTGCTTTTTCCATATGTTTAAGTATATTCAAATCTGAAAAAATTTCATTCCTTCACAATTGTTCAATTTTAACTTTCACCTTTAAAGGCTTCCCCAAATTTCGGTAAAAGCCAATTCATCGCGCCAGTTTTCGCAGTTTTCCTCAAAAGTCCACCAAGCCGACAAAACCGAATGTGCGAAAACCCATTTTCTTAAATTTTGCGGCTCGATTTCAAAACCTTCGGCAAATTGCAGAATCGTAAAATCTAATTTTCCCTTTAAATTCGACTCTGTTTTCAACCAATTTGCCTGATTTATCAAAAATACGCTGATGTCATAACCGATGTCGCCGACAATACCTTTTGGGTCAATCGCCAAAAAAGGCTCGCGCTCAGCCGACAAGATATTTTCGTGATGAAAATCGCCGTGAAGAAGCGTTTGCTGTTTTGAATTAGCCGTAAGCTCATCAAAAAACATCCGCGCTTTTTTTACATAATTGGGCGCGAAATTGATTTTTTCCGCCTCTATAAAACCTTCAAACCATTTTTCCAAAGTCGGGAAATTATGATTTTCAGGCGGATTTTGCCAAAATTTTCGCATCACCTCAATCGCGGTTTTAACGGCTTCCGAAGGTTCGTTCTGATAAATCGTTTTTAGATTTTCACCGGGAACGAGCTTTTCCAGAAGAAAGCAAAAACGCTTTTCGTCAAAACGCAAAAGTTTGACCGCGCCTTTCCCGCCCAAAAATTTCAAGATTTTTATCTCGCTAAAAACCGTCCTGCTGTCGCCGGGAAAACCAATTTTTAAAACCGCTTCGCTTCCGTCAGTCAAAACGCACGGAGAGACATAATGATACGACAAATTTTGAAACGGCTTCCAGGCTTTGAGCGACCAATTTTCCTCAATCTCGCCGATAATTTCGGGCAAACGCTCGATCCAAAGGTTTCCTTCTTCACGATACGCGCCCAAAATAACTTCGGTAAATTTTAGCGGCAATTCTGCAAAAAAATCTTGACTCATTCTTGACGAGTTTAGCTTTTTCGATAGATTATAAACAAATGAAATCTTTGCTCGAAGCCATTCGCCCAACTGTCTTTATCGAATCCAGACCTTTATCAGAAAAGTTCGACGCGGAAATCACCGTTGCGACCGAGACTTTTCAGCACACCGGAAGTTTTAAATTTCGCGCCGCTTACAATCTCGCTTTAAACGTTCCGAATGACGAGATTTTAACCGCTTCGTCGGGAAATTTCGGTCAGGCGATTGCTTACGCCTGCAAACTTCTCGGCAAAAAATGCACGGTCGTGATGCCGGAAACTTCCGCGCAGGTAAAAATCGAAGGCGTGAAATTTTTCGGCGCGACGGTTGATTTGATTGACACAAAAAAAGTCGGGCGAAACCAGCGGGTCGAGGAATTAGCTAAAAAAATGCCCGATGCCTTTATCGCCAGCGCGTATGACGATTTACTGGTTATCGAGGGAAATTCCACGCTCGGCGATGAGATTGCAAATTACGAACAGGATTTTGATTTTGTAATTACTCCCGTCGGCGGCGGCGGCTTGATTTCGGGAATTTCAAAAGGCTTGAAGCGCAGTAATAATTCACAAGCAAAACTCATCGGCGCGGAACCGCTTTTGGGAAACGACGCATATCGGTCGTTGCAAGCCGGAGAAATTATCCGCAACGAATTCGAGCCAATGTCAATCGCCGACGGCGCGAGAACGATTTCTATGGGCAGCCACAATTGGGAAATTATCCGCGAGGGCGTTTCGGAAATTGTCGAAGTTTCAGAGGAAAATATTAAAGAAGCGGTGCGCTTGTATTTTTCGCTGGCAAATCTGAAAGTCGAACCGACCGGCGCGTTGAGTTTAGGCGCGATTTTAGAAAAAGGCGAAAAATTTATTGATAAAAGAGTTTGCCTCATCGTCAGCGGCGGGAATGTTGACACGGATAGATACAAGGAAATCCTGAATTGATAATTTTATTAATTCATTAAAACGATGAACCTTGTCTTTATTTTCGCGTAATAGCATTCAGCAGTATGAAACTTAAAGCAGGTCAATTTTACGGGCAGACTTCGCAGACCTTTTCGGCAAACTCTTTTCGTTTTACGGAAAAATCCTATTCGTCTCTGGCGAAACTGCCTGCTCACGCTCACGAGTTTTCTCATTTTTGTTTTGTATTAGCGGGAAACTACAAGGAAAAAATCGGCGCCCGGCTTTTTGAACGCGAACCGTCGGCGCTTGTTTTTTACCCGCCGGATGTCAGCCACGCCGAGGAACATTTTACAAACGGGCGGCATTTTTTGGTCGAGATTGATTCCAAGGGATTGGAAAAAGTCAGGGAATACGGAGCGAGTTTGAATGAACCTGCTCTTTTGAACGAAGATTCTTCTTTATGGTTAGCCGCAAAAATGTATAAAGAATTTAGTGAGAGAGATGAATTCTCTGCGCTCGCTCTGGAAAGCATCTCAATCGAGCTTTTGATTGCGGCTTCACGAAAACGCTCAAAATTGCAGGAATCGAAACCACCGCATTTTTTGGAAAAGGCAAAAGAATTCCTGCACGAAAATTTTTCAACGCCGACCGGTTTAAATGAACTGGCGAAGGCTGTGAATATTCATCCAACTCATCTGGCGCGTGTCTTTCGTCAATTTGAACATTGCACGGCGGGCGATTACGTCCGCAAGATTCGGATCGAGAGTGCGAGAAAAAGAATGCTTTCAACGGATGAATCTCTCGTAGAAATCGCTCTCGAAATGGGCTTTGCCGACCAGACGCATTTTACGCGCTCGTTCAAACGAATCACGGGAATGACTCCCACGGAATTTCGCAGGCTTTTTAAATCACGCTAATCTCATACCAGCGCGCTCGTCTGAGTCAAGACATCCGCAGCGAAACAAATTAAGATTGAACCGAAATCATATTTTTGGAGGTTCTTATGAAAGAGTCGAAAATATTTGTCTTAATTTTAGGTTTCATTTTATCCGCATTTTCACAGGCGGTTCTTGCTCAATCCGACAAAGCTAAGAAAATTGATGAGTTTATAGCCCCTTTCGTCAAAGCTAATCAGTTTTCCGGCGTAATTTTGGCTTCCGAGAATGGCAAAATCATTTATGAAAAGGCTTTCGGGATAGCGAATGCGGATTATAAAATTCCGAATCAATTAAACACGCGCATCGGAATCGCTTCGATTACAAAACCGATGACCATCGTTATATTGAACCGTTTGGTTGAGGAAAAGAAACTCGCGCTCGAGGATAAATTAACAAAATACATTCCCGATTTCCCGAATGGCGACAAAATCACGATTGAGATGCTGGCGCGTCATCGTTCCGGCATTCCGCATCGCGTGATGCCGCCCGAAGCGGAATCGGTTCCTTACACTTCGGCGGAGTTTGTTGAAAAGGTAAAACAGGCAAAGCTCGCCTTTGAGCCGGGCGCTCAACGGCTTTACAGTTCGGGCGGTTATGCAGTTCTGGCGAGAGCCTTAGAAATCGCTTCCGGTAAATCTTACGCGCGGCTTTTGCAGGAATATGTTTTCACGCCAGCCGGAATGACGGACTCTGTGGATTTTAACGGCGAAATGATTATGGAGCGGCGCGCTCAAGATTATTTTCTTTCTCCTAATGGTTACGTCAACGCGCGGCTCAAAGATTATTCGTTTTTGGTCGGGGCAGGTTCGGTCTTCAGCACCGCGCGCGACGTTTATCGGTTTGGGGAAGCCGTTTTGGACGGCAAATACGGAGAAACGACGAAAATTTCTCTCGTCGAGGAAACTACGCTTAGCGCAAGCGGAAGCACTAACGGGCATCGCGCTTATCTGGAAATTGAGCGCAATAAAAAATACGGTTACGTCGTGCTTTCAAATCTTCCCGGCGCATTCGATATTATTTCGCAGGGTTTGCGAGAGATTTTGCAGGGAAAAGAAGTAACAGTGAAAAGCTTTACGATTCCGAAAGTTATTCCCAATCCGAACAAGGATTTAACCGAATTTCTAGGACGCTATAAACGAACGGACGGCGGTGGCGAAACTGAAATTATTCTAAAAGATGATTCACTTTATACGAGCGAGCTTAGACTTTATCCGATTAGAAAGGACTGTTTTTTTGAATTTAGATTCTTCGGCGAGGTCTGTTTTATAAGGGATAACTCGGAAAAGATTAAAGAAATCAAATGGAAAGGCTTCAATTTTGATTTGACCTGGATGAAACAATAAACGGAGGTATATTCCAAGATGAAGACGAAATTTTTGGTTTTGATATTTTTCTTATCTTGTCTGGCAATTACCGCCTTCGGACAGCAAAAAGCGGGCGATGTTCAAATCGAACCTTACGTTTTTGAATCTGCCGGTAAAGAAAAAGTTGATGCTGAGTTTGGTCGCCTGCTCGTTCCCGAAAATCGGCAAAAATCAAACAGTAATTTGATTGAGCTGGCTTTCGTGCGGTTCAAAAGCACCTCAAAAAATCCGGGTCCGCCGATTGTTTATCTGGCTGGCGGACCGGGCGGTTCTGGAATTGGCGCGGCTCGCGGCAGTCGTTTCCCGCTGTTTATGGCAATGCGCGAAATCGCCGATGTCATCGCGCTCGACCAGCGCGGAACAGGAATGTCAAAGCCGAATCTTTCCTGCGGCGAATCGCTGGATTATCCGGTTGAAAAAGCTCCGAAACGCGAGGAATTGATTGAATTATTCAAGCAAAAATCCCGAGCCTGCGCCGAGAATTTCCGGCGGCAAGGCGTTGATTTATCGGGCTACAACACAAATGAAAGCGCTGACGATCTTGAAGATTTGAGGAAAGCTGTCGGCGCGGAAAAAATCAGCCTATGGGGAATCAGCTACGGAACTCATTTGTCTTTAGCCGCGATTAAAAGGCATGAAAAAAGCATTCATCGCGTGATTTTAGCTGGTGTTGAAGGTCTTGAACACACGGCAAAACTGCCGAGCAGCATTCAAAAGCATCTCGAAAATTTAGACCGACTGGTCAAAGCCGATCCGAATTTGAGCAAGCAGATTCCCTCATTTCTCGGTTTAATGAAAGAAGTGCTCGAAAAAGTGGAACGCGAGCCTGTTGTAGTCGAAGTTACAAATCCAAACACAAAAGAAAAAGTAAAGGTAACGATAAATAAATTTGTCCTTCAGTTGCTAACGGCATTTTCATTCGGATCAGGCGAAGCGTCTTTGCCCGCAATCTATTTTGCGATGTCGAAAGGAGATTTTTCGTTTGCGGCTCAGCGTTGGGTAGCTTTCAATCGCCCAGGACAAAGCATCGGCTCGGCGATGGCTTTTATGATGGATTGTTTTTCCGGGATTCCGCCCAAACGCCGTCAGCAAATCGCTCAAGAAAACAAGACAACTCTGCTTGGTGATGTTTTGGATTTTCCTTTTCCCGGTGTTTGCGAGGCTTGGGGAAATCCCGATTTGGGCGAAAAGTTTCGCGCTCCGGTCAGGGCAAAAATCCCCGTGCTTTTCATCAGCGGCACGCTCGATGTTCGCACGCCGCCGAGCAATGCGGAAGAGGTACGTAAGGGTTTTCAAAACAGCGAGCATTTGATAATTGACGGCGCGGTTCACAGCGATCCGCTGTTTTTATCATCTCCGAAAATCAAAGATGTAATGCTCGAATTTATGAAAGGACAAAAGATTTCAACCACAATAATTACACTTGAGCCGCTCAAATTCGTGCCAATTAGAGCGACTCAAGATTGAGTGTATGGTCCGCAGCCGCCTGCGTGAGCGGGCGGGTAATCGTCAGCGAAGAAACCC
>DATHTS010000226.1:0-2426 GCA_035462935.1 Pyrinomonadaceae bacterium | reverse complement strand
CCGACGGCGATAAAGGGACGCCGGTAAATGTCGGCAACGGTTAAGGCGAAACTCAAAGCTTTTTCAAAAACGAGATAAGTTATCAAATGCAGGCATCCGTAAAAAAACGCGAAAAGTCCGAGCATTCGCCGGAATTTTATTAAATTATTCCAACCGAAAAATTTGCGAAGCGGCGTAACTGCCAGAGTTATAAACAAAAAAACGAGCGTCAAAACCCCGGTCGTGCGAAGAAAAAACTCAACCGGATTCGCGCCGAGCTTTTGCCAATACGCATCCCAAGCCAGAAGCGCGAGCGGAATAAGGCTATTGATGAAAATCAAATACTTGTTGAACTTTACGTCATTCATTTTCAGTTTTTGGAGTTTGGTCTTCGGTAAACATTCTTTCAAAGACCAAAGACCTAAAACCGAAGACCGTTTTTTACTAAAAATCCTTCCGCAAATCCATCCCGCTGTATAAACTCGCTACCTCGTCGGAATATCCATTAAAAGGCAAAGTTTTCCGCAAGCCCAATTCACCAATGAGTCTTTCCGTCGCCTGACTCCAGCGCGGATGGTCAACGCTCGGATTGACGTTTGAATAAAAGCCGTATTCACGCGGCGCGGCGATGTTCCAAGTGGTCGGCGGCTGCGTTTCGGTTAAAGTTATTTTGACGATTGATTTGATGCTCTTAAAACCGTATTTCCAGGGCACGACCAGACGAATCGGCGCGCCGTTTTGATTGGGCAGAATCTTGCCGTAAAGCCCGGTCGCTAAAATAGTTAAAGGATGCAAAGCCTCGTCGAGCCGCAAGCCTTCGACGTATGGAAAATCAATTCCGGCGGAAAAAGAAGATTGCATTTCGCCCGTATTTTCAGGCAGCTTCATCGCCGGATTTTCATATTTTACGCCCGTGTAAAACGTTTCAAAAGCGACATACTGAGCTTTTCCGAGCGGCTCAACCGCATCGAGCAATTTCTTCAGCGGAAACCCGACCCAAGGAATAACCATCGACCAGCCTTCGACGCAGCGAAGACGATAAATCCTTTCTTCCTGCTCGAATCTCAAAAGCTCTTCGATGCTGAAAACGCGCGACTTCCGCGCCAATCCGCCGACTTCAATCGTCCAAGGCTGCGTTACAAAACCCTCCGCCTCCCGCGCAACAGCAGTTTTGCTGGTGGAAAACTCGTAAAAATTGTTGTAATTCGTAATGTCCTGAAACGGGGTTAATTTATCTTCGGGGACAAAATTTTCAGTTTTTGAAACGTTCTCGATGGGCGCTGTTTCCACCTCTTTCGGCGGAGGCGGATTCAGAAAGCGATAAACGCCCGCCGTCGCTAGCGACGTTCCGGCTAAAATACCCGCGCGGATAAAATTTCGGCGATTGAGATAAGTCTTTTCGTCGGTGATCTCGCTTGATTTTATTTCGTTCGCCAGCTTGAAAACCATATACTTTAGAATATCATTTAAGGTGAAAGGTTTATTCCAACTCGGTTTTGCAGTCTTTAAGCGGATTTATAAACCAAACAGTTAATGCTTTTTGAACCAATCCTTTATATCTTCGCGCATTTCGTCGGTAATTTCGTGTTTGGCTTGGTAGAGTTTCGATTGGAAGTTCGGTAAAAATTCGTCTAGTCTTTGCGCCGATTTTTCGTATTTTTCCAATGGATAAAATTCGTCATCATCCGAATAAAGATAAAAAGTATCGGCATTCGTCGGCTGATAAACCGGGTTCTCGTCCAAATCCGAAGGAATGCCGCCGCAAATCCCGACTATTCCGCGCGGGATTTCGGGAAATGTGAAAGCGAAGCGGAAATTCAGAGCGCAGGATTGTGAGAAACCCAGAAGATAGATTTTTTTTGTATCAATAACTTGTTTTTCCGCTAGCTTTTCGACGACCTCCAAAACAAAATTATGATGCAGAAGGACTGAATCCTCCGATTTGTAATCGGTCAGCCAGCCGAAACCGATCTTGTAGCTGCCGCCCGCCTCGCGCCAATGCTGATGCGGCGCTTGCAGGGAAACGACGACGAAATTTTCCGGCGCGACGAGCTGTGCCTCGCGCATCATATAGCGTTTGTGCGCCCCATAGCCGTGAACGGCAATCAGCAAAGGCGCGTTTCCGCTGAAATTTTCCGGCAGAAGAAGATCGTAATAAAGTTTGATTTCGGCTTTGACGGATAGATCGGTTTCTAATTTGAACATTTATTTCTCAAAATTAACAAGCGGTTTTTGCATCCTTCGGGCGCATTTGTCAGACTACTTTAGCCGGTGCGAGAATGTCAAAATTACGCCCGGAATCATTGATGGAAAATTTTTTGAAAAAATTCGACCGGCTGGCTGGAATCGAAAACGAAAACCGGCTCGCTCTTTGGCTGGAAAGAGCCGCCTTTTTCTTTTTGATTTTAATGACCGTTTCCGCGCCGCATTCGATTGCCGCGACGCAG
>DATHTS010000225.1:0-1916 GCA_035462935.1 Pyrinomonadaceae bacterium | reverse complement strand
AGTCTTGAATGTTCAAAATCTAGCAGAAGTTCAGCGGAAATTTAAGCGGCGGCTTGCGCCTGTCGGCGGTTTTTTCGCTTGAAATAAAACGAAAGAACTATTCCGAAAATATTATTTATCGTTAAAAGCCCGTTGGTAACGATAAAAACCCAGTTTCCGACGAGATAGCTGTAAGTTGTAAAACCTATCGAAGCCAAAAGCTGCCCGACAAAAAGCCAGTTAGAAACTCCCTCGCCCGTGCCCTCTTTCCACTGTTTATAAACCTGCTTGACAAGTGTTGCGAGCAAAATTAGCGAGCTCGCCCAGCCAATTATTTCCGTCATACCTGATTAAAACATTTTGCCCGCGAAACACACAAAAGAAACGAAGTCTGAACCAAAATTCTTTTCGTGTTTTTCGTGTATTTCGCGGTCAAATTTTATGCTGTTTTTGTAGTTTTGGATTCAAAAAGACTTTTCATCCGCTCGACTGCTTTTTGCAAATTTTCAATTGAGGTGGCGTAAGAAATCCGCAAAAACCCTTCTGCGCCAAAGCCTGCGCCGTCAGTGACGACGGTTTGAGCTTCATTTAAAAGCAACTCGGCAACGTCGGCGGAAGTTTTGAATTTTTCGCCCAATAAATCGCGGACATCAACAAAAGCGTAAAACGCGCCTTCGGGCATCGCGCAGCGAAAGCCGTTGATTTTCTGCAAAGCGGGAATCAGCCAATCGCGCCGTTTGCAATATTCTTCGAGCATTTTGCCAACCGCTGACATTGATTTTTCGCGCTGCTGCGTCGCTTCGCCGCAGGCGTATTGCACGAAAGATGTCGGGTGCGAGGCGGAATGGCTTTGCAGTTTGGTCATCTGTTTTGTCCATTCTTCGCCGGCAATCGTGTAGCCGATGCGCCATCCGGTCATCGCGTAAGTTTTCGAGAAACTTCCCGCTACGCAGACAAACTGCCGCAATTCGGCGGGCAAAACGGCGGATGTGAAAACCTCTGCGGGCGGATAGACGAAAAACAAATAGCATTCGTCGGCGATAACGTAGACGTTTCTTTCCGCGCAGACCTCGACGATTTTTCCCATCTCATCGGGCGGAACGACGCGCCCGGTCGGATTGTTCGGCGAATTGATGATTAAAAGCTTGGTGTTTTCGGTGATTGAATTTTTAACCTGTTCCGCCGTTAGAACAAAATCCGTATCTTCCGTGTCAATAAAAACGCTTTTCGCCCGGTTGAAATTGGCGATTTCGGGAAAAGTTACCCAATACGGCTTCGGAATCAAAACGTCGTCGCCCGGATTTAAAAGCGTGCAGGCGGCGTTAAAAATCGCCTGTTTCCCGCCGCACGCCGCCGCGACTTCCTGCGGCGAAAAACCCGCGCCGAACTGCGCGGCGTAAAATTCGGCGATTGATTCGGTGAAGGATTTCAATCCGGCGGTCGGCGTGTATTTCGTAAAGCCTTTCTCCAAGCCTTCGCAGGCTAATTGCTTAATAAATTCGGGCGTTTGAAAATCCGGCTCGCCCAGAGTCAGGTCAATCACGTCAAAGCCCCGCTCGCGCAATCCGGCGGCAGTTTGCGCGGCTTTGAGCGTGGAAGACATTTGCATTTTGGCGACGTTTTCGGAAACGGGAAAATTTAACATAGCTGTTTTTTTATCGCAGAAGCAACTGTGTAATAAAGTCGAGTTAGACTGTCAAGCAAGTTTGATAGCGAGGCATTCAATTACAAATACAAAGCAGTTTTCGTATCACTGTTGCCAAAACCATCTTAAAAGGTTTGCCTTTCTCTGGCAATTGCTGATAAAACACTTTTTTTTACTCAATTGCTGTCAAAAGCGTTAAAATCCCTTATACTCTGCGGTGAAAAACCTTCAAAAATTCTCACAATTCTTATACGGGTCAGAACCGCCTGCGTAAGCGGGCGGGTAATTCTCA
>DATHTS010000224.1:0-5063 GCA_035462935.1 Pyrinomonadaceae bacterium | reverse complement strand
CCCCGTGTGCTTTGCACGTCTATGCCGCCGACATTAAACCAAATTTCCGTATCTCCGCCCTGTGTGTTTGTTTCGCCGCCGCGCATCGAGTCGCGCACAAATTCGCCCGCCGCCGTAACCCGTTCCAAAAACCTCGTGCTGCTCAAAGCGTAAAGATTGCCGTTGCTGTGAATTCTGCCGTTAAAGGTCAACAGCGGACCCGGATGTATTTCGATGTCGCCGTTGCTGAACATCCCGAACTGAAAAAGCGGAATAAGATAATTGTTAAATTCGCGCTCCAGCTTTACCTGAGTCTGCGTCGCTCTCATTGTCGCCGTCGAAGTCATTTTGTAAGGAACGACGCTGGCGTAAAGCCCGGAAAAAGGTCCTTCGGAAATATTGACGCGCGGGTAATAATTGTTCGGTAATTTCTGGATGGTTTGAAGCTCTTGTAAACGTTTCGTATCTTCTTTGAGAGTTTGAGCAAAGTCGAAGCCTTCGGAATTGAGCGGAACGGGATAATCCGCCGCGATGTTATTTAAATCGGCAGTGGTCGGGTGCAGTTTTTTATTGAAAAGATTGCTGAAATCATTAGTCATCTTTTCCATTCCGGCAGAGGCTGCGTAAAAAGTCTGCGTGCGCTGCAAATCGCTTCCGGCAATTCGCGCTTCGGTCGAAGAAAATGCCAGCGCGGTCATCGCAATCACAGACATTATCGCCAGCAAAATAACCGCCACCGCCAGCGCCGCGCCGCGCTCGTTTTGTTTTTTATTGAAATTGCCTCGTGTTTCCTTCCGACTTTTCATAACTTACTCCTTCACAGGAATTATTGATCGGCATGAGCCTCGTCATTTAAATAACTGACGCCCGATATTTCGCCGAGTTTCCCGCCGCGCCCGACGTAACGCACCGTAACTTCAATTTTTTTCAAGGTTTTGCTTAAATCCGTTATCGTAATTTTTCGCCAAAACCCGCCGCGGGCAAGCGCCGAATTATCGAAATCATCCGTTGTGCCGAAAACGCCGTCTTCCCCGGGATCGCGCAAATCGTCGTCCGTCCCGTTCACCCCGTCAGGACCGGGATTTAGCCCGACCGGTCTTAAATCGTTGCTGAAACCGCCGAAAACATTCCGCGAATCGCTGTTGTCAACCTTCCCGACATTTGCGATTTGCTTGTAATTGAGCCGACGGGAATTTCGAAGGGTTTCGACTTCTTCAATCGAACCGACAATCACGAGTTTCGCTTTTGTAACATTTTGACTGATCGCGCCGAATTCCAGCGCGAAGGTTATTGCGGCGGCAGTTCCGATAAGCCCGATGGTAACGATAAAAATGGCAATAACGGCTTCGATTAATGAAAAGCCGTCCTCGCCGTTTTTGTTGGATTTTTGAATTTTCTCATTCGACATAAACCTTCGCTCCCTTGCTGTATCGCCAAAACTTCACGCGCCCGCCCGCGCCGAGAATCGAAACCGCAAAGGCTGTATCCTGCGGGTATTTGCTGTGGTAGAAAAACAAGGCTTTGTTTTGGGGATTGTTTGAGGCGTCAACTACCGAACCGTCCGGCTGAAAAGTTATATCCACGATATTTAAATCCAAATCGGTCAGATTCGTGCTGTCGCTCAAAGCCGTATTCGGAACGCCGCTCGGACGCCCGTATTTTAATTCGTCTTTCCCGACGCCGTTTCCGGTTATTTCGTAAACCTGATTCTTCGAATCGCCCGGAGCGCCGAAACTTCCCCCGTAAGTTATCAATCGGCTATTGCTATGGTCATAACGAATAGTTACCGCCGTTCTCTGCGACATCGCCGCCTGTCGCGCGTCACGAAGAGATGCCGCAACTTGTCTTTGAAACCCGTTAAAACGGAAAAGCCGGGTTGATGAAATTATCTGCGGCATCGCAAAAACCGTGATTATTGCTATTACTAATAAAACAATGACCAATTCCGGCAAGCTGAAACCCTTTTGTTTTTTGAAAATTTTATTTGTTTTTCCAGATGTTTTTTCCATTTTTCTTTCCCGGTAAATTGAATGAGAGAAAATTCTCTAAATCACCAAAGGTTAAATAAAAATGTTATTCCATAAAAAACAATGTTTTATTTATTTTTTTTAGAAATTTGACGGAAGTTTTTAAAGGTAGTGTTTTTTGAAGACCTAAGAATTTCAGTATTTTGCGATTATCAGGAAAGGTTAGCAGCATATCGGCAAGGTGGGGAAGCGGATGGTCTATAATACAGTCAACTCAATTTTCTATAGTAATCTCTTTTAGTTTTCCAAGTCAGCCGCCTAACCAGAGCGGCTGACCCGGCTTTACTAGTCCTGAGCAAAAATATCCCGTCAAACCCTGATTAAGCCTGACGGGAAGAAAGGAGAGAAACACGATTTCAGCTTTTGCCTTTTGCGTTTCATTTGGGAATCTTAAACGTTTTTACCGCTTTCAATCCCTCAAACTATTTATTCAGATTATGGATTATTCGGGTTGTTCGGATTAGTTCCCGGCTGCACAGTCGGACTCACCGGCACAAGTGGTGTAACAGGCACAAGCGGCTGCTGAGTATTTGTCGGAACATCCGAATTCGACGGCGGATTGCCGAGCGGAACGGGTTGAATCAAGGTTGTCGTTCGGGTTGAATCGCTAACTTTCCCCGAAGTCGGGTTTCCACTGTAATCCGGGCGATAAATGCGCGGCGTGATAAAGAATAAAACTTCGCTTGTATCGCGGAAAACGCCTTTACGCTTAAATAAATTTCCCAAAAGCGGAACTCTGGAAAGTCCCGGCGTGCGATCTTGTTCTTCGCGTTCGTCATCGGACAAAACACCGCCAATGACCGTTGTTCCGCCGTCGGGAACCATAACTTCCGTTATTACACTTTGCGTGTTGATTGCTCCGCCTCCGGCGAGAGAGCTGTTCTCCGCTCCAACGCTCAGGATAACCGTTCCGGCATCGGTAATTTGCGGAGTGATTTCTAAACGCAACGGAACATTTACATATTCGGTTGTAGCAACCGCAGCTCCTCCAGCCGAGCTTCCCGGCTGAACCGTTACAACCGGAATTTGTATGGCGCTTTGGATTTCCGCTTTCCGGTTATTTAAGGTGGTTACGCGCGGCGTGGCAATCGTTTTGGCTTGCCCCTTTTGCTCGCCGGCAGTAATCATTAAACTGATTTGCGCCGTGCCGAAAATACCTGTCGTTAAACCAATAACTGTGTTTGGTATTGACGAAATCAGGCTGTTATTCGGCGGTGTGCCTATACCCGTAGGAATCCCCCCCGGATTCAAACCTGCTCCGGTTTGCGCGCCAGTGCCGGTTCCTCCGCCTGTAGCCCCTTGAGCTCCGGGGAGCGTTCCTAAAGAAGCGCCACTACCCCTTGGACCTAAAACTAAACCGGCAAGCTGAACGCCGAGATCGCGGCTGAAAGTTCGCGTGGCGACAACGATGCGGGCTTCGATTTCAACCTGGGGTTCGGGTTGATCGAGTAGTCCGACTAACTGGCGAACCGCGTCAATGTTTTCCCGAACGTCGGTAATAATAAGCGTGTTGCTTCGAGCGTCAACTTCAATCGAACCGCGTCTGGATAAACGGCGCTTGATAATCGGCAGAAGCCCTTCACCGCCGCCCGTCTGCGCGCCGCCTGAACTGCCGGCGCCTGTATTTCCGCCAGCTACAACTCCGCTGGTTGTTGTTGCCGACCCAATTGCTCCTGCCGCGCGCGCGTAGTTTAAGCGGATAAACTCAGTGTAAAGCGGCGAAGTATCAAGCTGACTATCTCGAATTTTTTGATCTCTTTCATATTCCGTCGCTAACGTCTGCTTTGCGGCAATTCGAAGAATCGGACCGTTGACTTGAACTCCCAACTCTTGCGCCTGCAAAATCGAATCAAGCGCGACATTCCAGGGAACGTCGTTGACGTTGACCGTTACCGGAACGCTTTTAACAGATTTATCAATCACGAAATTGATGCCGTATTGCTCGGTGATGTAGTTCAATATATCCCGAATGTCGGCGTTAACGACATTCAAGTTGATAGGTTCACCGACAAAGCCGGGGTCGCCGTATCTTTTGCCTTGATCCTGCGGCGGCATATTTTGCCCAACGACCGCTGGAATCAGGCAGCTCATAATTGCTATTGCGAAGGCGATTTTTTTGCAAACTTCGCTCGTTTTCTGAAGAAATATCATGTTTCCTCCCAAAATTTTTCTCTGAACTAGATTTTAGAATTGACTGGCGGCGCGAGCTTTTTCGGCTCGCGCCATCGCAGAAGGTTTTGAAGTTAGGATTTTTTAGCCACCTTGACCGGCTTTTTGGCTTTTTTGTCGGTTTTTTCCTTGGCGGAATCTTTCGGTTTTTCCTGCGGCTGATTGTTCATTTCGTCAACGGGCGAGATGATGGCGGATGGTTTGGCAGGTTCCGATTTTTTCTCTTCCGATTTTTTCTCTTCCGTTTTGCTTTCTTCCGTTTTATCCGACTGCGGCTGGGTATTAACCGCCGCTTCGGTTTTACCTGAAGTTTCTACCGGCGCTGTGCCTTGAACTTCTTCCTGAACGGAATACTGACGCAGCGTTTTGTTTTCCGTCGAAGCGATAAATTTCCCGTCGCTCATTTTGACAACTTTACGGAAAACAAGCCGGTTTTCCTCGATTGCCACCAATTGCCCGTCGAAAAACTTCTCGCCCGGATAAATCGTGTAAGAAAGCTTTATCGGTTTGGCTTCGACCATTGCCGCATAACCGCGAGGCGTGCGAAAGATGCCCGTTACCGACATTTCCTCAAGCGTCAAAACGCTTGTAACTTTCGGAAGTTCCCGCCCGTTCAGCGCGGCTTCTTCGCGCAGGCTTTTATAATAGTTGATTCTCTGCTCAATGGCTGGAGGCAAAACCGGCATCGGACCTTTCGGAGCGGATTTTTGATTTTCAGTTTTACCGGTGGAATTTGGCTTTGCCGTATTTGATGTTTCGGTTTTCGGTTTGGCAAACGGAGCTTTTACAAACGGGTCTCGTTGAGCAAGAGTTTCCGTCGAGTTTCCGCTTATCAAAACAAAACCGGCGGCGGCTAAAGACAAAATCAAGAAGCGTAAAATTTTCGAT
>DATHTS010000223.1:0-11182 GCA_035462935.1 Pyrinomonadaceae bacterium | reverse complement strand
ACAAATGTTTTGGGAACACAGGTCTTGCTCGATGCCGCCAGAGCGAAAAATGTGCGTAGATTTGTTCAAATCTCAACCGATGAAGTGATGGGCAGCTTGCCCGAAGACGAAAACGCTTTTTTCACGGAAGAATCGCCTTTACAGCCGAATTCGCCTTACGCCGCTTCAAAAGCCGCCGCCGAGCATTTCGTCCGCGCCGCGCACGAAACTTTCGGGCTGGATACGATTATCACGCGCTGCGGAAACAATTACGGGCAGCGGCAGTTTCCCGAAAAACTCTTTCCGCTGGTGATTGCAAACGCGATGAATGATGAGCCGATTCCTTTATACGGCGATGGAAAATACACGCGCGATTGGATTTTTGTCGAAGACCATTGCCGCGCCATTTGGCTCGCTTACGAAAAGGGAAAATCGGGCGAAGCATACAATATCGGCGCGCGAAACGAGCGAAAAAATCTCGATGTCGTCCGCTCGATTCTCGACGCGCTCGGCAAACCGCATTCGCTTATTAAATTCGTAAAAGACCGGCTCGGTCACGACCGCCGTTACGCGATTGATCCGGCGAAGGTTGAACGGGAATTGGGCTGGAAACCGCAAACAAGCTGGGAAGAAGGTTTGCGAAAAACGATTGATTGGTATCTGGAAAACCAGGATTGGGTCAATCACATCCGCAGCGGCGCGTATCGTGATTATTATCGAGAACAGTATGGATTGGAAGTCGGAAAACAGAGCGCGGAGGCGTAGATAAGCGAAACAAGTTTGAAATTCAGGCTTTTTTGAAATAAAGAGCGACTTCATTTGTCGGAGGGCTAGCCTGCGATGAGTGCGAAGCGCGAAAACCGGAGTTTAATCAAAGAAGCGATTAACTAAACACTCTTACGTTTCTTACGAAACGTCTGCGAGCTCGCGCTCGGCGCTCCGACATAGAAGCATTATTTTTTTCGCTTACAAACTGAAGTAATACCAAGTTGCGTCAAAAAATGAGATTCGTTTAGAGGCGGTCTTTGACCGCCAAAGCTGCGAATTTTCGACGTATGGCGGTCAAAGACCGCCTCTAAACGGTTAAATTTTTCTCATCTTTCTTATGCAGCTCGGTATAAGCTGCGAATTTATTATTTTGAGGTATTTGATCCTTCTTTTACAGGCTGAATGTCCGGGCTTTCGTTCGTCATTTTCCAGACGCCGTTTTCTTTAACAAAATACATTCTTATCCCGTTCGGGTAAGTTTCCGTGCGAACTTCGGCGACTGCTTTGTCGCCTTCAATCTTCTCATTGCGAACCTCGCATTTGTCGCCGACCGGCTCGCTCGATAAATATTCGACGAGAGTAGACGCATTATCGGCTTTCGCGTCGGCTTCCAATTCTTTCAAAGCCTTTTGGGAATAAACGTTTCTCAGCGCGGCATTGTCTTTTTTCCTGATTGCGTCACAATAAGCCTGAACAACGGGCGCAATTGTTCCTGCCGTGTTGACGGTTTCGAGCGCGGGAGTTTTTTCTGTTGCAAGCGGATTTTCGACAGTGTTTTTGGCTATGTTAGCGTTTGTGTTAGCAGCCGTATTGGTAATCGGGGCTTCGGAACTTGTGCAGCCGTTAAAAGTTAATAGAATTAAAATTGTCAAAAAAATCGTGTATTTTTGAAAACGCATATTTTTCACCTCAAATGAATTTTGAAAAAAGAGTATAAACAAATAAACCGGAATGAACAAAACATACCAGACAGAATTTCGCCGCTTGTTTCTATTGCAGGAACTGCCCGAACCTTTGACGCGGGCGAGCGAGCATCTCCAGATTTTCGATAATTATATAGAAAACACGCGGCTTCGTTTACGCTCGGCGCGCGTTCCGCAGACGAAGGAATGGACGTGGATTTTACAGCAGCGTTTTCCGCTTGAAGAGAGTAATTTGACAATCTGGAGAACGGCGGAAATTTATTTAAATGAAGCGGAATATAACTTTTTTCAGCCCTTTGAAGGAAGAGAAATCCGCAAAAACCGTTACTTCTATGAGTTTGGCGAAAGGCAAATCGAGATAGATGTTTTTCTCGGCGAGCTTTGGGGATTGAATCTTGCGAAGGGAAATTTTGAAACCGAAGAGGAACTGAAAATTTTTGAAATTCCATCGTTTTCGATTGCCGAAGTTACAAACAATCCTTTTTTCACGGGCGAAAATTTAGTAACGAAAAACTTTGCCGATGTGCAAAATGAGTTTGCGAGAATGATGAATGCTTAATACACAATTTTTTAAATGATAATCGCTTTACTAACCGATTTCGGCACAAAAGATTATTTCGTCGGCGCGATGAAAGGCGTGATTTTCTCTATCAACGCGGACGCGAAAATCGTTGACATCACGCACGAAATTCCGCCGCAGGATATAAAATCGGCGGCTTTCACGCTTCGCGCCTGTTACAGGAATTTTCCGCGAAAAACGATTTTTGTAACGGTTGTTGATCCCGGCGTCGGCTCGGACAGACGCGCGATTTTAGCCGAAACCGAAGATTATTTTTTTATTGCGCCCGACAACGGTTTATTGAGTTTCGCATTTGAAGAAGCGGAAAACTTGCGCGTTTTTGAATTAACCGAGAAGCAGTTTTTCTCTAAAAATGTAAGCCGAACCTTTCACGGTCGGGACATTTTCGCGCCCGTCGCGGCGCATCTTTCAAATGGTGTGGAAACAAGCCGATTTGGAAGAGAAATTAGGGATTTTGTTCGTTTTGAATCTGCAAAACCGCGAAAGACTTCTGAAAATATAATCGAAGCGGAAGTGATTCACATTGACCGTTTCGGAAATTTAATAACCAATCTTAAGAGCGAGGATTTGCCTGAAAAGTTTTCTCTGGAAATCGGCGGCGTAAAAATCGAGGAACTGCGAAGTTTTTATGCCGAAGCTGAAAAAGGCGAGATTTTTATGATTATGGGAAGCGCCGGGTTTTTAGAAATCGCTTCGTTTCAAAATTCAGCGGAAGATTTGTTAAATGCTGAAATCGGACAAAAGATTTATTTAACTCCGAAAATTTGAAAATTCCTTTAACTTGTCAGCCGTCAAGGGTTTTGTTAAATTTTAACTATAGAGAAAATTGATGATTAGAGGATAAACACAATGGATACAGCAAAACAAACTGCCGCAGCCGCCGGATTAAGAGGCGTGGTCGCCGCTCAAAGTAAAATCGGCGATGTTAACGGCGAAAAAGGGATTTTAATTTATCAAGGGTATGACATTCATGATTTGGCGGAACACTCGAGCTTTGAAGAAATAGTTTTCCTACTTTGGAACGCTCGTCTGCCGAAAAAAGACGAACTCGAAGATTTGAAAAGCCAATTTCAGGAAAATTACGAAGTTCCCGCCGAAATTATCGAGATGCTGAGGCAAATTCCGAAAGACGCGAATCCGATGGATGTTCTGCGGACTGCCGTGTCGGCGCTCGATTTCTACGACAAAGAAGGACACGGCACAGACCGTGAAAACGCGATGCGGGCGGCGATTAAATTAACCGCGCAAATGCCGACCATTGTTGCCGCGTGGGATCGCATCCGCAACGGGAAAGACGTTATCGCGCCGGACAAATCTTTGAGCATCGCTAAAAATTTCCTGTATATGCTGCGCGGCGAAATGCCGGAAGACGACGAAGCAAGAATGTTCGATATTTGCCTGATTCTACACGCTGACCACGAGCTAAACGCTTCGACCTTTACCACGCGCGGGGTCGCCGGAACTCTGGCGGACATTTACGGCGCGGTAACCGCCGGAATCGCCGCGCTTGCCGGACCGCTTCACGGCGGCGCGAATACTAAGGTGATGGAATCGCTGCTCGAAATTGATTCGGTTGAAAACGTCGAATCGTGGCTCGACAACAAACTCGCCAACAAGGAAAAAGTTATGGGAATCGGTCACGCCGTCTATCGCACGGAAGACCCGCGCGCGACGTGGCTTCGCAAATTCTCACAGCAAATGGGCGAGAAAAAAGGCGAGATAAAATGGTTTGAAATGTCGCAAAAGCTTGAAAATCTGATGCATGAGAAAAAAGGAATGTTCCCGAATGTGGATTTCTATTCGGCTTCGACTTATTACCTGATGGGAATTCCGCTCGACCTTTACACGCCGATTTTCGCCATCTCACGCATTTCCGGCTGGACGGGACATATTCTGGAGCAATACGCGGACAATAAATTGATTCGCCCGCGCGCCGAATACGTCGGCGAGAGAGATTTGAAATACACGCCGATTGACGGAAGATAAAATAAAGGCAAAAGGAAAAAGTAAAAAAAGGCAAGAGGAAAATTCCTTTTGCCTTTTTTATTTGCTTCAAAACGAAATGAATTGGATAATGTGAAACGATTATGGAAGGCAAACGCTTAATCGAAAAAATCAGATTGCGAAACATTCTTTCTTTTGGCGACAAAGGCGAAGAAATCCAGCTTGAACCGCTCAACATCATTATCGGGCAGAATGCATCGGGTAAATCGAATTTGGTTGATGTGCTTAAACTTCTACACGCACTTACACAAGATAAAGGACTAGTTAATTTTATTAGTAAAAGCGGTGGAATTAGTGAATGGATTTGGAAAGGAGAGCAAAATAAAGGCGAGGCGGAAGTAAATATTTTGGGTTTTTTCTACAATGTTAATACTGGATATAAGATTAAATTTAAAGAAGATTTTTTTGGAATATTCATAACTGATGAAGAGATTAATAATTACGACAAAAAACAGAAAGTTAAGAGAAAACAAACAATAGAGGTATTTAGGAAAAATAATGAAAGAATTACTGGTGATGAGTCAATTTTGTCATCATCCGGAGCATATCTTTCTGTAGAAGTAATGGATGCATTTTTCTCTTTAACTTCTTTCTTTAAGAGAATGGAAGTTTATAGCGACTTGCAAACAACTCGCGGTTCTGAGATCCGAAGACCTCAAGTTCCAGATGCACCAAATGATTTTCTTCTAGAAGATGCCAGTAATCTTGCACTTGTTTTGAATGATTTGCAGTTTAGAGGTAAACCGAAAGATAAAGTTATTGAAAATCTTAAAAAATTCTATCCCCAAGCAAAAGATTACTTTATTCAGGTTGTTGGTGGAACAGTTCAACTTTTTATCCGGGAGGAAGATTTGGAAAAACCAATTTCTGCGATGCGACTTTCTGACGGAACTTTGCGTTATCTTTGTCTGCTAGCGATTCTTTGCCATCCCGAACCGCCACCCTTGATTTGCATTGAAGAACCCGAAACAGGCTTACATCCTGATATTTTGCCGACGATTGCCGAATTAATGAAGGAGGCTTCGCAGAGAACGCAGTTGATTGTTACAACGCATTCGGACATTCTTGTTTCCGCCTTTTCCGATATGCCTGAAGCGGTTCTGGTTTGCGAAAAAGACGAGAACGGGACGCATTTCAGGCGTTTGGAAGCGGAAAAATTGAAAACGTGGCTTGAAGAATACACTCTCGGCGAGGCTTGGCTTCGCGGCGCAATCGGCGGAACGCGATGGTAAAAGAAATTCTCATTTACATCGAAGGCGATACAAAAAAGGGAAATGCCAATGCCGTTACGCTTCGGCGAGGATTTAGCGAGTTTTTCAAAAATCTTGCCGGAGAAATCAATATTCCGATTAAGCCGGTTATGGGCGGCGGGCGTGAGACGACTATCAAACTTTTTCTTGGAAGTTTGGATTCGTATCCGAAAGGTTTTGTGATTTTGCTGGTTGATTCGGATACTGAAATTGATGAAAACGAAACGCCGAAAAGCTTTTTACAGAAAATCTCGCCTAAATTCGATTTCAGCGAAGTAAAAGACGAACAATGTCATTTGATGGTGCAGGTGATGGAATCCTGGTTTTTGGCGGATAAGGAGAAGTTAGCCGAGTTTTACGGCAAAGGCTTTAATCTCAAGGCGCTTCCGAAAAACAAAGAGGTTGAGAGAATCCCGAAAGATGATGTTATTTCGGGACTGAAAAAGGCGACGCGAAACACTTCCAAAAAAGAATACGGCAAAGGTTTGCACAGCGGGGAGATACTGCAAAGAATTGATTCCAAGAAAGTTCGTGAAGCCGCGCCGCATTGCGAAAGGCTGTTTATAACGATTTCAAAAATTACTGATGGATAAAAAAGGAAATACTTTGGAGCAATATGCCGACAATAAATTGATTCGCCCGCGTGCCGAATACGTCGGCGAGAGAGATTTGAAATACACGCCGATTGACGAAAGATAAGAGTCGGAGTTACCGTGTTAAAGTTCAAAAATTTAGATAAAAAAGGCTAAGTGAGGTTAAATTTCCACCTAGCCTTTTTTATCTAAATTTCCGATAACTTATAAGCAAGGGAACTCTTAAATATTATTTTACCTTCAACATTTATATAGTTAAAAGTGAAAACTGAATAAAAGCCCTCGGTGTTTGCCGAAGGCTTTTGTCTCAAACATTGTAAATGTTCAAAAATTTACCAGCGGGAACCGCCGCCGCCATAACCGCCGCGTCCGCCACCGCCTCCACCGCTGCGATTCTCGCGCGGTTTCGCTTCGTTGACTTTCAGTTCTCGACCGTCCACTTCCTTGCCGTTCAGATCTGATATCGCGTTTTGTCCTTCTTCCTTGCTCGACATTTCTACAAATCCAAATCCGCGCGAGCGTCCCGTGTCGCGGTCTTCTATAATGTTTGTTGATTCGACCGTGCCGTGTTCGCCAAACATTTCTTCTAAATCCTGGGTTGATGTATCAAAGGAAAGATTTCCTACATAAAGTTTCATTGACATTTTATTATTATTTACCTTTTCCCTCTTAAATTAAGGGAATTTCAAAAAGAAGTGTCGAATCGGATTGGTCTTTAGGATTGTTTTTGCCTGCGGAAAATCGGGTTTCGGATGCTCAAAAAACTGCAAGAGCGACTTCTATAACTATAAACAAACCTGCTCTCGAACTATCCAAAAACCGTTTTGACGAGCGCATCAATAAAGATGCAAGAGAAGGATTAACTCTTTCTATGATGCACGCTTTACCGAATAGTTGCAAATCAATATTTCAGAGCTAAATTTACCGGCGAATTGCCGTAATACGTAAAAGCGTGGCAAACTCAGATAAACTTTAGATTTTGAATTTTAATTTATTTATGAATTACAAACCTAAGATTTTAGCTTTTGCGGGCAGTTTACGCGAAAATTCTTACAACAAGCGAGTTGTTAAAATCGCCGCCGAAGGCGCGAGATCGGCAGGCGCGGAGGTGAATTATATTGATCTGCGCGATTATCCGATGCCGATTTATAACGCTGACGAACACGCGGCGAACGGCTTTCCCGAAGCCGCGCTAAAATTTCAGAGGCTTTTGGGCGCGCACGAAGGTCTTTTGATTTCTTCGCCCGAATATAACGCCTCACTGCCGGGCGGTTTGAAAAACGCGATTGACTGGGCTTCGCGCCAATCAGACGAATTCGGACAGATCGAAGTTTTCAAAGGCAAAACTGCGGCGATTACGACGGCTTCGCCCGGCTCGTTTGGCGGCATTCGCTGTTTGAATCATCTGCGAAGCGTGCTGACGATTATGCAAGTCAACGTTCTGCCGACCGAAATCGCCGTTACGTTCGTCCGTGAAAAATTTGAAGGCGACGGCGAGGAAATGACGGATGAAAAGATGAAAGGAATTTTGCAGAACCTGGGCGCGTCGCTCGCTGAAAGTCTCCGCAAAACGCGCGGCGAAGTCAAAGCGGAAAAAAAATCCGCAGATTTTAGATGACATAAAATTTTACGTTAATAACCTGGCGAAATGGCTTGCGCCGACCAACTGAAAATATATGAATCAGACAAATCAAAACGGTTTTAGCAAAGAAGCGGCATTTCCGCCTTTGCCGCTTGAAGAATGGAAGGCGACGAAAAACACTCTGCATCTTTATTTGCAGATTGTCGGCAAAATTCGTCTCGGACTTTTTCCGCGCCTGAATCATTGGTGGCACGTTCCGTTTTATGTTTCAACGCGCGGCTTGACGACGCGCCCGATCCCTTACAGTTTCGGTAATTTCGAGATCGAATTCGATTTTATCGAGCATAAATTAAAAATCACGACGAGCGATAGCGAAAAACGCGAATTCGCTCTCGAAGACGGTTTGACGGTCGCAGATTTTTACCGACAAGTTTTTGAAAATCTCGACGCGCTCGGCATTAAAGCGAAAATCCGGGCTATTCCTTACGAAGCGCCGTCAACCACGCCTTTCGCTGAAAACACCGAAAATAAATCGTATGACAAAGAATATATCGAAAGATTTCGGCGCATCCTTATCGGTGTGAATGATATTTTTGAAGAATTTCGCGGGCGCTTTACCGGCAAATCCACGCCCGTCCATCTTTTCTGGCACAGCTTCGACCTGGCTTTGACCAGATTTTCGGGAAAGCCCGCGCTCGTGCGCGAAGAAGCCGGCAGCGTAGAGCGCGAAGCCTACTCGCACGAAGTCATCAGTTTCGGTTTCTGGGCGGGCGACGACAACGTTTCCGCGCCGGCATTTTATGCCTACGCCGCGCCCGAACCGGAAGGCTTGATCGAAGAAAAATTACAGCCTGAATCCGCTTTTTGGGGCGAATCCGGCGGCGGACATCTCGCGCTTTTGATGTATGATGACGTTAGAAATTCGGAATCGCCGCGTGAAATGGTTTTGGAATTTCTGGAAAGCGCGTATCAGGCAGGGGCGAAACGCGCGGGTTGGGATATTGAGAAATTTAAGTTAGCTTGATCTTTAACGAATTAATATGAGCGGCACAGTTTCAGAATTTGTTGAAAAAGTTCGTCATTTCAGTTCGGCACAGCAGCGGGAAGTTTTAGCCAGACTTTGGACGGAACAAGCCGGGCGGAATGCGAACGAAACTTGGAAAACAATTAAACTCGGTGAAATTTTGCGTTTGGCGGCTTACGATTCAAGTCAAGAGCCGTATCTTGAAGATTTGCGCGAGGCTCTAATGAACGGTGTTTTAGCTCGGCTTGAAAACGAAGCGGAAGGGACTTATGAAATTTACGGCGTAAGCCGAACGTTTTACGTTACTATGACGATTGAGCGGGAATTTGTCGGGCTTTTAAGCTCGTGGTCGCCTGAAAATCCGCCTCGTGAAATCGAGATTGAAGGAGAGCGATAAATGCCCGATCTGCGAGATGATGAAACCAGACATCTGAAGACGAAGATTGTATATTGAATCTAAATGGTGTTATTTATCTATTGAATTTGTATATTTCGAGTCTTATTAAATTTTATTCTTCAATCACAAATTAATAATTTAAGAGGATTCCCCAATGCCCGATCCGGTTTCATTAGCCGCAGGTTATTTTTTGTTCAAAACCGCAGTTTCTATGGGGTTATCTTTAAGTGCGGAAGCTACTCCTAACAGTATTGGCGATGAATTATCCAAGGCGGCTGGAGGAAATTTTTATTATGATATTCTAAAATTTGGCAGTCGGACTGCTTGGAGAGAAATCACTAGCCGATTAAGCTCTGAATACAATTCAAATAAACTTCTAAATCATGATTTGCAAAAAGCTGTTCGTAAAGGGCAAATAGAAGCGACTTTATCTGCCTGCGAATCTTGTTTTGATGATTTGAAAATTCAAGACACAACTTTACTCGAAAAATTGAGAAATAAATTATCTTTACGCGAGGATGAAAGATGGCTAAAAAATGTAATTCAAACTCTTACAAAAAATCTCGCCGAAATCAGAGATGAAAACTATATTCCGCCAACCATAACCGATAACGTTGATGTATTGAAAATTGCGGATGTTAGAAATTATCCGTTGACCAATGAAAGCGTCCAAAATCTCATTAATTCAATAAAAGAGCAAACAATTCTCGAAATTCGTGTTGCAAATTCACCGAATGAATTACAAAAGCCTATTGCCTTGTCGTTAGAGCAAAAAATTTACTTTGGTTGGACAAAAAATTTTCAAGACGAAATTATTTCAATTGATTGGTATAAACTTCTTTGCGAACGATTTAATGAAGAATATAAAACTAATCAACGAGTTACTAATGCTTTACAGAGAGCATTTTTTCAAGACCTAAAATCCGACCTTGCCGGAAAATTCACAAATTTTTCAGAAAATCATTTTGAAGAACTCGGCGGCAAAATACTTTCCAAATTGGAAACCATCGAAAGCAAACAAGATCGTTTATATAACTTTGTCGAAATTTTTAAGGATGAAACCGATAAAAAACTAACCGAAGCGCTCGCGTTGCTAAGAAATTCCGTCTCTGAAATTAATACGGTTACTAAAGAATCTGCCAAAGAAACTCAGGATGTCACTATACAAGTTGGTGATAAAATAATCGAAGCCAATAAATCTGAAAGTGAAAAATTATTTGAGCGGATTGATAAAAGGCTAGTTTCTCAAAGCGAAGAAATTCAAATTAAGATTGAAGAAACGCTGCAAAAAACAACTAATTTCCGCAGAAATATTCTTGCTAAAAGAAATTTAACGGTTATCGAAAGATTACTTGGTAATAGAAGATTTCCCCTATTCGATAAACTCTTTGGAAAACTCACCCCGCAGGAAGAATTTTTTGTTTCGCTCAAAGAACGCTATGCTAATCGTTATCTCAATAAATTGGATGGTCGCTTTGAGATTACATTGATGGTTTCCGACGATTTGGAAAGCGAAGTCAAAAAAGAATACACGGGAATTTACGAAGGGCGCGGACAACTTAATGAAGCATTTGAATATATGAGAAATGCTTTTCAATACGCCAATCGTTTACTGATAGTCGGTGAACCCGGCGTTGGAAAAACCGTTTTGCTTCTTAAATTTGCCAATGATTTGCTGGATAAAACCGTCGAAAAACTCAAAAATCAACCCGAACTCAGGCTTGATGATATAAAAGACCCGATACCGTAAATTTCTCTTTATTTAAGCATATTATTTTACGAATGTGTTTAGTGATTAACAATAACATACCAATACGATATGCTGCATTTTTGAATTATGTGGCAAAAGCAAGAATTTTAGAAAAAGATGGCGGATTTTGGCGATTTCGTCATCAAGAATTGCAGGATTATTTTGCAAAACTTCCGTAATTTGGAAGAAATTTTGATTCTAAAAATTACTACTAAAGATTCTGCGGGTCAATTACGGTAATATAATGCCTCAATAAAAAGTTATGACTGAATTTTATCCAAAGTGAGTTGTTGGACTGCCAAACAATTCTTCGGCGATGTCCAAGTTTTCGT
>DATHTS010000222.1:0-8798 GCA_035462935.1 Pyrinomonadaceae bacterium | reverse complement strand
GGTTGCGCTCCAGTCCATCTTTTCATTGACGGATTATAGTTTTAGGTTTGAGTTTGGGACTGTTGGGTTTTTAAGATGTGTTTTGTCCGGCATTGAATTTAAGAAGGCGATGGAATTTTCGACTTCTCTCTCTTATTCTCAATCTGCGGAACTTCGACCAAAACAGCTTCCCTTTTATTCGCAATCGCTTCCAGATTCTTACCACCCGGCGCGAGATCAACTTTTGCCGACAAAACGCGCGTTACTCTCTTCGGCAAAAGCATCGGTGCGATGTTGGCAATCGAATTCGCCAAGGAGGTAATATCGCCGCCGCCGTCCCAATGCTCGCGCACAATTCTTTCGTCCGTGCGATTTAAAAGCCGAAGCAGCGACAGCGCGACCAAATACAAATCATCAACCTGCCCGAAAAACGGAAAAACATCCGGGATAAAATCGAGCGGCACAATTACATAAACAATCGCCGCCGCAAACAAAGCCTTATCTGCCGTCGAAACGCGGCTGTCCTTCAAAAGCCTGCCCAAAAGCCTCACCAGATTCGGCAGAAACATCAGAAAATTTCCCATCCGGCTTTTCAATTGGCTTCTTTCCTTTCGCGTCCGCTTTACCGGTAAATTTCTTTCTTCTTCCACAAACTTTCTCCTTAATCGTTGTAAAATCAGTGTAATGACAACGCCCGTTTTGCGCAAGTCTTTACATTTATCATTTATCATTTATCATTTAACAAACATTGAGCTTGCAAATTCTGTTAAATGATAAATGTTCAATGTTCAATGAAACTATGATTCTGGAAAAAATTCGCGCCCGCGCTTCCGCCGACCGGCAGCACATAATTCTGCCGGAAGGCGAAGACGCCCGAACCGTCCAAGCCGCCGAAATCTGCGCCCGCGACCGGATTGCAAAAATTACGATTCTCGGCAACGAAGAAAAAATTCGCCAAATCGCGCAGGAAACCGGCGCAAATCTAAACGGCGTCGAGATTTTAGACCATCGAAAATCCGGCGATTTCGGTAAAATGGCGATGCTTTATCACGAACTGCGCCGCGCCAAAGGCGTAACGCTCGAAGAAGCCGAACAAACGGTCAAAGACCCGCTTTATTTTGGAAATCTGCTTGTCAGGTTGGGAAAAGCCGACGGCTCGGTGGCGGGCGCGACCAACACAACCGCGCACACGGTTGCGGCGGCTCTGCGCTGCATCGGCGTGCGGCAGGGGTTGAAAATCGTCTCCTCGTTTTTCCTGATGGTTGTGCCGAACAAGCAGTTCGGACACGAAGGAGCGATGATTTACGCCGATTGCGGCGTCGTCATTGACCCGAACGCGGCGGAACTTGCAGAAATCGCCATCGCTTCGGCTGATTCGTGCCGCGCGCTTTTAGATGTTGAACCGAAAATCGCAATGCTCAGTTTTTCGACCAAAGGAAGCGCGAAACATCAATTAATTGACAAAGTTGTCGAAGCGACAAAAACCGTCCGCGTCCGCGCTCCCGAACTGGAAATTGACGGCGAACTCCAAGCCGACGCCGCGCTTGTTCCATCAGTTGCTCAATCAAAAGCGCCGGGTTCGAGCGTTGCCGGACAAGCGAACGTCCTGATTTTTCCCGATTTGAATGCCGGAAATATCGCCTACAAATTAACCGAAAGATTAACGGGCGGAACCGCCGTCGGTCCGATTCTGCAAGGGCTGGACAAACCCTGCAACGATCTTTCGCGCGGCTGCAAAGCGGAAGATATTGTTGACGCTGTAGCGATTACGGCGGTGCAGGCGCAGGCGAGGAAAAGTTAAATTCATAAAAGAATCGAAACTTGGTAAACTTAATTTTCTACAAAATGCAGGCTTTTCCTGTTAGGATTAATTCAAATTTTCAACGGTAAAAATAAAAAAATGAGAAAACTAGCACTACACTGGCAGATTCTACTCGGAATGATTTTCGGCGTTTTGTTCGCTTTGATATTTATTCAATTCGGCTGGGGCAAAACATTTATCGTCAACTGGATAAAGCCTTTCGGAAACATATTTGTCAACGCATTGAAATTAATTGCTATACCTTTGATTTTAGTTTCCCTGATTAAAGGCGTTTCCGATTTGAAAGACCTCTCCAGCCTTTCGAGGATGGGCAGCCGCACGATTGCGCTTTATCTGATGACGACGGTAATCGCCGTCAGTGTCGGTCTGGCTATCGTAAATATCATCAAACCGGGCGCGATTATTACCGAAAATACGCGGAACGAGCTGATTGCCGGTTATCAAACCGACGCTTCGAGAAGAATCGAAGCGGCTGAAAAACAACAAGCCGCCGGACCGCTGAGATTTGTGGAAGATTTAGTGCCTGAAAACTTTTTCGCGGCTGCCAGCAACAACGGCAATATGCTGCAAGTCATCTTTTTTGCGCTTTTCGTCGGCATCGCGCTGGTTTTGATTCCCCAGGAAACCTCCCGACCTGTAAAGGAGTTTTTTGACGGTTTAAACGCGGTAGTCCTGAAAATGATTGATATTATAATGCTGCTTGCGCCTTTCGGCGTCTTTGCGCTGCTGGCGGCGCTGGTCGCCGAAGCGCCGAGCGCGGATTTGTTTCTCGCTCTGGGAATGTATGGCATAACGGTCATTTTCGGCTTGAGCTTGATGCTGGTTTTCTACGCGATTTTTGTCAATGTAGTAACCAAAAGAAGTCCTCCGTTCTTTTTCAAAGGCATTTCTCCGGCGCAGCTGCTGGCATTTTCCACGAGTTCGAGCGCGGCGACGCTTCCCGTTACGATGGAACGGGTGCAGGACGAGCTTGGAGTCGAAGAAGAAGTCGCCAGCTTTGTCCTGCCCATCGGCGCGACGATCAATATGGACGGAACGAGCCTCTACCAAGCCGCTGCCGCCGTTTTTATCGCACAGGCTTTCGGAATGGAGCTGAGTTTGGGAACGCAATTGGGAATTGTCGTAACAGCTACGCTCGCTTCCATCGGCAGCGCGGCTGTTCCCGGCGCGGGAATGGTGATGCTGGTTATCGTTCTGGCGCAGGCTGGAATTCCCGAGGCGGGTCTGGCTCTGATTTTCGCTGTGGATAGAATTTTGGATATGTGCCGAACGACCGTAAACGTTACCGGAGACGCCGCCGTCGCGATGGTCGTCGCCAAATCGGTCGGAAAATTAGGCGAGCCGAAATTAAGTCCCGCTTCGGCATAAAGCCGCGGAAATAAAAAAATTCTTATTTTCGATGGGATAATGCCCCGATTTGCCAGACAAACGGCGAATAATATGGTATTAAAGTTAGAGAAGATTTTAATAAAATTAAAACGGGTTTTCTAACTTATTCAAGCAGCGAAAAAAGAAATCCTTAGATACGTTTTGACCGGCGGCAGCGTCGCAGGTCAAAACGTATTTTTTTGCCTTCCGAGCGCTAAAACGCAATTATCTTTCAATCTTAAAAACAAATTAATAAGGAGGGTAATCATTCGATTCCGGTTTTGAACCGTCGAATATTACCGAACAATATGAATGAAGAAAATAAACACGAAATTCCCGACGACGCTTTCGAGCGCGAACTGACAACCGATTTGGACGACGAAACTCCCGACAAGCCGAAGGGAATGCCGCTTCATACCAAGATTTTAATCGGTCTGCTGGTCGGCGTTCTCGGCGGTTTAACCGTCAACTGGACGCTCGGCGGCGACAATCCGAATGTCGTTTGGTTTGTGGAAAATTTTACGCGCCCGATAGGACAATTATTTTTGAATTTACTTTTGATGATTGTCGTGCCGCTCGTTTTCGCATCGCTGGTGGTCGGCGTGGCGGGCATCGGCGATATTCGCAAACTCGGTCGAATAGGTTTCAAGTCGTTTGCCTACACGCTGATTATTTCGGCGATTTCGGTCGTTATAGGGTTGGGGTTAGCAAATTTAAGTAGTCCGGGCAAGCGAATCGCGCCGGATATTGCCGCGCAGCTTAAGGAAAAGTTCAGCGGCGGAGCGCGTTCGAGCGTTGAAAGCGCGATTGCCATCGGCGCGGCGTCAAGAAGTTTTGCCGGCGCGACCGACAGATACACCGCTAAAATCAACGCGCTTGCCGGCGAAACCGACCTAAACGCGGAGGAAGCGAGAAAATTCGCGGCTGACGCGGCGGTGTTTTCGCAGCGGGCGAAAGAATTTGCGAGTGAAGCGCAGGCGTCGCTGAAAACGTCTCGAACGTATCTGGCGGAAGCCGACAGATTTACCCGCGAAGCCGATAGGATAGCGGCGAGACCGGATTTGCTCGGCGAGGTGGCGGGAGATTTTTCGGCGGAAGCGAAAAGATTTTCCGGCGATGTCAGAAGAGCGGTCGCCGCCGAGGATACGGCGCTTATGTCGGTTGTCAAAACGATTGTGCCGAGCAACGTCTTCAACTCGATTGCGGGCGCAAGTCCGAATATGCTTCACATAATGTTTTTCGCGCTGATTGCCGGTATTGCGATAACTCTTTTGCCCGCGCCGGTTTCCGCTCCGTTTGTCGGGTTGATGGAGTCGGTTTTTGCGGTAACTTCAAAGATTATTGACATCATTATGAGGTTTGCGCCGTATGCTGTGGCGTGTCTTTTGTTTAATAATATCGCGCAGTTCGGCTTAGACCTTCTGCAATCGCTGGCGTGGTTTGTATTTACGGTTTTGCTGGGGCTTTCGCTTCACTTTTTCGGTATCTACTCGCTTTCAATTTGGTTTTTGTCGAGAATCAATCCACTCGAATTTTTCAAACGCGTCCGCACCGTAATTGTAACGGCGTTTTCCACTTCTTCTTCAAATGCGACGCTGCCGACGGCTTTAAGAGTTTCGCACGAAAACCTGGGCGTTCCGAAACACATCAACAGTTTTGTCCTGACGGTCGGCGCCACCGCCAATCAAAACGGCACGGCTCTTTACGAGGGCGTTACAGTTCTGTTTCTCGCGCAGCTTGCCGGTTATGATTTAACCATCGGTTTACAATTGATGGTTGTTTATATGGCAATCCTCGGCGGTATCGGAACAGCCGGAGTTCCTTCGGGTTCAATTCCGTTTATCATCGGCATTTTGGCGATGATCGGCATTGACCCCGCGCTGATTGCAATTATCCTCGGCGTGGACAGAATTCTCGATATGTGCCGCACGACTTTGAATGTCGTCGGCGACATCACGGCGGCAACGTTCGTGGCGCGTTCAGAAGGTTTCGAGCTTTTGCAGACGCCGGAAGATGTTGGAATCGGCTGAAATTTGGCGTAAAATGAAGCTGTTTAGCGAGGTGAATCTATGATAAACGTTCTGCCCCAACCTAGACGACTCCGTTTTAGCGTTGATGAATACTACAAGATGATTGAGCTCGGAATGCTCGAAGATTATGAAAAGGCTGAAATCATCGAAGGCGAGTTGATTCAAAAAATGCCTATCGGAGACAGACACGCTTTTGCGGTTGATAATTTGAACAGATTTTTTGTCAAAAACGTCGCGGACGATATTTTGGTGCGCGTTCAAAATCCTGTTCGCCTGTCCGATTATAACGAGCCGGTGCCGGACATTATTTTGGCAGATTTAACAAAATTCGACGGCAAGCGCCATCCGCGACCGGCGGAAACGCTTTTGATTGTCGAAGTTTCCGACACAACCTTAAAATATGACCGCGACGTTAAGCTCGCGCTTTACGCCGAAGCCGAAATTCACGAAGTCTGGATCGTCAATTTAAAAAACGATATTATCGAAGTTCACCAGAAACCGAGCGTCGGCATTTATCAACTGGCAAAAATTTACAAGCGCGGTGAAACAGTACAGTCGTTAGTTTTGCCAAATCTTGAAGTCAAAGTTGATGAAATCTTAGGTTAAAACAAGGAGGTTTTACAAAAATGTTTCCAATAGGCGATGAAAATCATGATGTCGTAATTACGCCGTATGTCAATTATCTTTTTATTGCGGTAAATGTTCTGGTTTTTGTGTTTCTGCAAGGCTTAGGCGGAAATGATGCGTTCACTTATGCTTTTTCGCTCGTTCCGCAGGAAATCACGAGCGGAATTGATATAGCGTCGCCGCAAACCATAACCGTCGAGGGGCAAACGGCACAAATCAATCATCAGCCGACGCCTTTGCCCGTTTATTTCAACTTTCTCAGCTCGATGTTTATGCACGGCGATTTTATGCACCTGTTCGGCAATATGCTGTTTTTGTGGATTTTCGGCGACAACATCGAAAATCTGCTCGGACACATTCGCTACGCGCTTTTCTACATCGTCTGCGGAATCGCCGCCGCGCTCGCCCAAATCATTCTCGGTCCCGATTCGATTATCCCGATGCTCGGCGCTTCTGGCGCGATCAGCGGCGTTTTGGGCGGCTATATGCTTTTATTCCCGACGCGCAAAGTGCGGGCTTTAATCTTCCGCGTCATCACAACCGTTCCGGCTTACGTCGCGCTCGGACTCTGGATCGGCTACCAGATCGTTCTCGGATTTTTGACGCCGGCGGGAACGGGCGGCGTCGCTTATGCAGCGCACATCGGCGGATTTATTGCGGGCTTGGCGCTGGTTAAAGTTTTTGCCATCGGCACTAAGGCGCAGAATATTCCGCCTGGGCAGGGCTAAATTTTATTTTTTGACACAATGAATTCTATTTTTAGCCAGGATTTATTCATTTTCAAAATCAGCGGGGGCAGAGCCGCCCTTCCCGACTTGCCAATTTATCCGGTTGTCTTTATTCGGCTTATCCGCCCGGCTATTGGGCAATTAATCATTCAAGGCAAAATAAATTTCAGGTCTGGAAGGGCGGCTTGCCCCCGCTCGCCGGAGAATGAATAAGCCCTGATTTTTAGCTTCACTCCTTTTCTCTTTTCCCGCATTTTTGTTAATCTTTGTCTTTTGGATTTATGAAACCGATTCAGATGGTTGACCTCAAAGGTCAATACGAAAAAATCAAGCCGGAGATTGACCGCGCCGTTTTGGACTGCATCGCCTCGACGGCTTTTATCAACGGTCCGCAGGTAAAGGAATTTCAGCAGAATCTGGAAAATTATCTGGGCGTCAAACACGTCATCCCATGCGCCAACGGCACGGACGCCTTGCAGATCGCGCTGATGGCGCTGGATTTGAAAGAAAATGACGAAATCATCGTGCCTTCGTTTACATATGTCGCCACCGCCGAAGTCATCGCGCTTTTGAAATTAAAGCCGGTAATGGTCGAGGTTGACGAAAACACTTTCAACATCACGGCGGAAATCATCGAAAAAGCTTTAACTCCAAAAACAAAAGCCATCGTTCCCGTCCATCTTTTCGGTCAAGCCTGCGATATGTCGCCGATTATGGAGCTGGCGGAAAAACACGGATTTTACGTCGTCGAAGACAACGCGCAGGCAATCGGCTCGGATTACATTTTTCCCGACGGCTCAACTAAAAAAGCCGGAACTATCGGGCATATCGGCACGACTTCGTTTTTCCCGGCGAAAAATTTGGGCTGTTACGGCGACGGAGGCGCGATTTTTTCGAATGACGACGAGTTGGCGGCAAAGATGCGGATGATCGCCAATCACGGGCAGTCAAAGAGATATTATCACGATATGATCGGCGTCAATTCGCGGCTCGATTCGATTCAGGCGGCGATTCTGGACGTGAAATTAAAATATCTCGACGATTACGCGGCAGCGCGCCGGCAAGTCACCGAAAAATACGACGCGGCATTTGCCGAAATCGAAGAGTTGCAAACGCCCGTGCGGGAGAAAAACTCGACGCACGTTTTTCATCAATACACGCTCCGCGTAAAAAACGGCGGGCGCGACCGTCTGCAAAAGCATTTGGCGGAAAAAGGCGTTCCGGCAAATATTTATTATCCGGTTCCGCTTAATGAGCAGAAGGCATTTAAGGATTTTGTCCCGGAAAATCTGGAATTACCGGTTACGGAAATGCTCTGCCGCGAGGTTATTTCCCTGCCGATTCACACGGAAATGGACGCGGAAACGCAAAACTACATCATCGAATCGGTAAAAGAATTTTTCGCGGCACGGTCAGAACCGCCTGCGTTAGCGGGCGGGTCAAACGCTATCTAAAGAAATGAGCGAGAAAAAATACTTCGCCCACGAAACCGCCGTTATTGACGAAGGCGCGGAGATCGGCGAAGGCGTTAAAATCTGGCATTTTTCACACATTATGCCCGGCGCGAAAATCGGTGACGGCTGTAATCTCGGGCAAAACGTGGTGGTTTCTCCCGGCGTTGTTCTCGGCAAAAACTGCAAGGTGCAGAACAACGTTTCGATTTATACGGGCGTCATCTGCGAAGACGATGTTTTCCTCGGACCTTCAATGGTTTTTACCAACGTCATAAATCCGCGCAGCGCCGTCAACCGCAAAAATCAATATGTCAAAACTCACGTCGGACGCGGCGCTTCCATCGGTGCGAACGCCACAATCATTTGCGGTAATGACATCGGCGAGTTTGCCTTTATTGGCGCGGGCGCGGTCGTGACCAAAGACGTTCCGCCTTACGCGCTCGTCGTCGGAAATCCGGCGCGGCAAACCGGCTGGATGAGCGAATTCGGACATCGTTTGGAATTTGACGAAAATGGCGAAGCGATTTGTCCCGAATCAGGCGAAAAGTATATTTTGCAAGATGGGAAGGTTTCAAAAGCAAATCAATAATGAAAAATTTTGCGCTCATCGGCGTCGCCGGATACATCGCGCCGCGGCATCTGAAAGCTATTAAAGACACGGGAAATAATCTGATTGCCGCGCTCGACCCGTTCGACTCGGTCGGCGTTCTGGACAGCTATTTTCCAAAGGCGGATTTTTTCACCGAATTCGAGCGTTTCGACCGACACATCGAAAAACTGAAAAGACAAA
>DATHTS010000221.1:0-1654 GCA_035462935.1 Pyrinomonadaceae bacterium | reverse complement strand
ATAGTGGAAGAAGGTTAAAAATGAAATTTGGAAAATCAATTTTAACTCCAAGTTATCATCGTGAACCAAATTACAATTCCGGTGAGCCTTTGGATAAAACATTTGAGTTTTTATGCGTGAATTGTTCCGTTGAAATTTCAGTGAAATACAATTCTCTTTGCGGCAAGGAATGGAGTTGGAAAAGCGATTTCTCGGAAATAATTGTGAATGAAATCAAACAATTTTATAAAATGAATATGGTCGAAAAATCTCCTGACGGCGGCTCTACTTTTGTAATCAAAGTTACTTGTGAAAATTGTAAAACAAACTATTTAATTCATGCCGGCGTTAAAGAATCTGCAAATTCTTATTATATAGTTACTCTACAAGGAGTTACCGAAATTATCGAAGAGTAACAATATGCTCGTTTTTTATTTCTTCGCCGCCGTTTTGATTTTTCTCAGCTACAAATCTTTTCGTGGCGGCATTGATTACCTCAAATTCTTTAAACAAGAACTTTCAAAACCCGAATCCGATTTCACGCCTTTTTGTTCCGTTATCGCGCCTTGTCGCGGACTTGACGCGGATTTGAGCGAGAATCTCGCCGCGCTTTTTCGGCAGGATTTTCCAGCGTATGAAATTATTTTTGTGGTTGATGATGAGAATGATGAATCGGTGAAAATCATTAAAGAAATCTCCCGCAAAGGCGCAAAGGACGCAAAGCTGATAGTTGCGGGGAAGGCTGAAAATGAAAGCCAAAAAGTCCATAATCTGCGCGAAGCGGTTTTGCAAGTGGACGAGAAAAGCGAGGTTTTGGTTTTTGTTGATTCCGACGCGCGACCTTCGGAAAATTGGCTGAGAAATTTAATCGCGCCTCTGCAAAACGAGAAAATCGGCGCGGCGACCGGGTATCGGTGGTTTATTTCCAAAAAAAGAAATTTCGCTTCCGAAATGCGTTCGGTTTGGAACGCTTCGATTGCTTCGGCTTTGGGCGCGAACACGAAATCGAATTTTTGCTGGGGCGGCTCGCTGGCAATCCGGCGCGAGACTTTTGAGAAGTTGCAAATACGCGAGAAATGGCGCGGAACGCTTTCGGATGATTTTGCCGTTACCAGAGCGCTGAAAGCAGCCGGTTTGCCGATTTTCTTTGTGCCGCAAGCCTTGACCGCTTCCGTCGAAGACTGCGCTTTCCGCGAACTGCTGGAATTTACCACGCGGCAGATGAAAATCACGCGTGTTTACGCGCCGAATCTGTGGAAGGCGTCGTTCGTCGGCTCGTTTTTATTCAATCTGGTTTTCATTTGGGGAGTTTCCATAATCGTTTACCGCTTGATTTACGGCGGCGCGGTTTGGCTTCCGCTTTTGGCTTTGATTTTGGTTTCGGCGTTTAGCATCGGTAAGGCTTGGCTGAGATTAAATGCGGTTAAATCAGTTTTGCGAGATTATGAAAAAGAATTAAGCCGTCAATTTTGGGTGCAAAACACGCTTTGGATACTTTCGCCCGCGCTTTTTTTCTATAATTGCTGCCGCGCCCTGTTTTCACGAAAAATCACTTGGCGCGGCATCGAATATGAGTTACAATCTGCAAACGAAACTAGGATTTTATCCAACTCACGCGAGGAGAAAATTTATGGCGGATAGAGCGATTGCGGAACTAACCAGGCTGGTCGGCACT
>DATHTS010000220.1:0-3697 GCA_035462935.1 Pyrinomonadaceae bacterium | reverse complement strand
CGTTTATCGCTTCAATCAATAAACTATTGGGCGCTATCGCTAAAATCTCCTGTAAATAAAGCCTTTCGAGCATCAGATTTCCGCTCGCGCGGGCGATTTGCGCTAAATGCCAAAGCGCGTAATCCTTTAAAACCGAATTGCGGTTTGCGACAGCCTGATAATTTGCCGCCGCCGCCGCCAGATCGCCGCGCTTTTCCGCCATTCGCGCAAGAAGATAGTCGTAATTATTCAGCTTGAATATTTCGGGCGCGATTTTCTTTAAGCTTTGCAGCTCCGCGACAGCATTTTGATAATCCCGACTTTCGACTGATGATTTTATTTTTTGATGAATCGCCCGGAAATCCTGTCCGGTTAGAAAAGCTGGAGAAATTAAAAGCAGGATGAGAATAAAGCATTTCATATTCGGAATTTTAGCAGACTTTTTTGTAAAATTTGATAAATATGACAGCTAAAATTTTATCCGGCAAAGAAGTTGCGGATTCGATAAAACAAAAAGTTGCGGGAGAAATTCGGGATTTGGAGGCAAAACACGGATTTCGTCCGTGTCTTGCGGCAGTGCGCGCTGGGGACGACGCAGCTTCGGCGGTTTACGTCGGCAATAAGGTGAAGACTTCGCAGGAACTAGGCTTGATTTCCGAGCATCATCATCTTCCGTCGGAAACGACGCAGGAGGAATTGCTTCGTTTAGTCGAAGAACTGAACCGCCGCGAAGATGTTGACGGGATTTTAGTGCAGCTTCCGCTGCCGAAACACATAAATGAAAGCGAGATTCTCGAACGAATCAATCCCGAAAAAGATGTTGACGGCTTTCACGCCATAAACGTCGGTCGGCTCGCGCAAGGTCAGCCCGCGCTCGTTCCCTGCACGCCCGCCGGAGTTATCGAGATTCTGAAATTTTACGAAATTCCGATTCGCGGGCGTCACGCCGTCGTCATCGGCAGAAGCAACATCGTCGGTAAACCGATGGCGCAGCTTCTCCTTCAGGAAGACGCGACCGTTACAATTTGCCATTCACGCACGGAAAACATCGCTTCCATCGCTTCGCAAGCCGATATTCTCGTGGCGGCGGTCGGACGCGCAGGTTTCGTGCGCGGCGCGTTTTTAAAGCCGGGCGTGGCGGTAATTGATGTCGGCATCAATAATGTTTCCGATATGGTTATGGCGCGTGAATTATTCGGCGAAGATGAACTCAAAAAGCGTCTGAACACAATCGAAAAACGCGGCTTCACATTGGTCGGCGACGTAAATCCGAAGGAAGCGAAGGAAAAAGCCGGATATTTCACGCCCGTTCCCGGCGGCGTCGGGCTTTTAACTGTTGCGATGCTGATGAAAAACACAGTGGAAGCGGCGAAAATGCGGCGTTTGCGGAAATGAGTTAAAATAACTTTTCAAAGTTAAAACAGTTTCGGGCGAAGGTGTTTTGCAGGGATTTGAATTGGATTTGACGGAGATTTGGTAGCGCGGCAGCAATTTTGCCTTAGAATTTGTTGATTAGAAAACTTTCAAAGCGAGGCTTAGCAATGTTTATGCGAAGACTTTTCATTATTGGCGTGATTTTATCGGCGTTTTCCGTCGCCCTTTTCGGTCAAAATTTTTCTGAGGCAGTTGATTCGGATAATTCATCGCCGCAAGAAAAAGCGGAAAAAATTGAGGAATTCGGAGGTCTTAGCGAGTGTGATTTAAGGTCGAGAATTGATAATCTCCTAATTCAATTACAGGAACAACCGAATGCGACCGGATATATTATTTTTTATCAAGGAAAAGATACTTTACCGGCTGAATATGAATTTAACCGAACAGAAAGATTATTCAGAATGCACATCAGGCAGAGACATTTTAACCCAACAAGACTTGTATTTGTTGACGGCGGCTTCCGTGAAAGCCACTCCGCCGAACTTTGGATAGTTCCGCCCGGCGCGGAATCTCCAACCCCAACCAATACAATTCCAAAACCGGAGATTCCGACTGACAAAACCTTTCTCTACGACCGCGATAACTTATCAAACGATTACGAAGATGATCTTTTGGATGAATTTATTTTGCCCGAAGTAAAGGCGAAACAGGAAGCCGAAAGAATGAATTACGAGGCAGAGCTTGAATCGGAGGAAACAGATGAGGAAAACGCAGCCGAAACCGAAACTCAGGCAGATGAGGAAAAATCCGAAGATGAAGAAGCTGAAATTGAACAGCCGACATCCGAAGAAATCGAAGCAATTAAATTTTCTTGGGCAAACGAGAGATTCGGAGAACTGATAGAAAATCGCAAGGATTCGACCGGCGTGATAATTTTTTACGCTGACGACGCTCATTACGATGTCGGCAGACTTCAAAGTCACATCGAAGAGGGAAAACGCAGAATCGTCGAAGCCTCGAAAATCTCGCCCGCCGAAATTCAAGTCATTTTCGGCGGTTACAGACATTCGCCGCAAGCCGAATTTTGGATTGTGCCGAAAAAAGGCGAATTTCCTGTAGCGACGCCGGAAGAAAGACCGATTGAAGAGATTAGCGAAGATTCGGAAAATTAACGCAAAATGAACAAAAACGATTTAGACATTGATTTGCCGAACGCGAAGCTCGCTTACACGATTATCCAATCGCTTTTGCAAAGCAACGAAGCTCTGAGCGATTTGCTCGCGCTGATGGCGCACGTTTTGGATGAAGACGTGGCAAAGGCTTTGACGAATACGGGCGAATGGGAAAAGTATCTTGAGTCAAGACGTGAACTCGAAAATACTCGATTGCAGATTGAAAAATTTACGGAAGAGTTGAAGAAAATGGATAACGGATAGTGGATAATGGATAATAAAGAAAATGTCTTGAAAGAAAAATCTTATAAGTTCGCTTTACGAATTGTAAAACTTTGTCGGCATTTATCTGAAGAGAAAAAGGAGTTTATTTTATCCAAGCAAATTTTGCGTTCAGGAACTTCGATTGGGGCGAATATCGCAGAAGGCGGTCAGGCTCAATCTAAATCGGATTTTATTCATAAACTTTCAATCGCTCATAAAGAAGCATTTGAAACGGAATATTGGCTTTGCCTTTTGCGCGACGGTGAATATATCACGGACAAACAAGCCGAGTCTTTAATTATTGATTGCAATGAATTACAAAAAATTCTGACGACATCACTCAAAACAGCAAAAGAGAGAATGAAAAATGAATAATGGATAGCGGATAATAAAGAAGAAATATTATCCATTATCCATTATCCATTATCCATTATGAAAGATTTAATAATTATCGGCGCCGGTCCCGCCGGAATTTCCGCCGCGTTTGAGGCGCAAAAACTCGGACTCGATTATTTGGTTTTGGAAAAAGGCTTGATCGGCAACACGATTTACAATTACCCGGTTGGCTTGACCGTTTTTTCGACGACCGACGAACTGGAATTTCACGAAGGCGATCTTCAGCCCGCCAGAGAAAAGCCGACGCGCGAGGAACTGCTTTCTTATTACGTACGGTTTGTTCTGGATAATGAGTTGAATGTCCAAACCGAAGAGGAAGTTTTAACGGTCGAGAAACTCGGTGAAAATCATTTCAAAATTACAACCGACAAGGGCAAATGCGAGGCGCGAAACGTTCTTTTCGCCATCGGCGCGATGGATTATCCGAAGCATTTGAATGTAAAAGGCGAGGATTTGCCGAAAGTGCATCATCTTTTTCGGGAAACTTACCCGTGGGTGAAAAAATGCGCGCT